>JAMCVK010000015.1 GCA_023475225.1 Chloroflexota bacterium | reverse complement strand
GCGAGGAAGGGGATACAGCACAATTGACGCCCGTCTACCGCTATGTTTGAGAACATATGACGGGCCGGAGGTGAATTGAGAAAGCGACTTATGGTGGCCGTGGTGGTCGCGCTTTTAGCAAGTGTGTTCACCCCATCCACCACAGCTAGCGCTGATCTACCTCTCGACTACGACATTCCAAACGGTCATTTCTACACGCAGACGAATGGCTCTCCCCAAGAGAGCAGCCCGAAGGGGTTTCGCCTAACGGATGATGATGGCATACCCTTCTGGAGTGAGTTCCAAAGGCTGGGCAGCGTCCCAGTCCTTGGTTACCCGATCTCTCGGCGCTTCCTTTGGGATGGCTTTGTCTCCCAGGCGACCCAGAAAGCCATCATGCAATGGTCTGCCAGCGAGCAGCACGTCAAACTGGTCAACATCCTTGATTACCTGAGTCAGGCAGGTAAGGACGATTGGCTGAGCACTGCCAAGCTCGTGCCCAAGCCTATAAGCCATCCCTCCGAGGAAGGCCAGACATGGGAAGAGATAGTCCATTCCCGCTACCAACTGCTGGAGGAGAGCCCGGCGATCAAGTTCGCCTACTTCTCTGTTCCTGATCCGATCGCCCTCTTTGGTCTGCCAACCTCACCACCCCAGGACATGGGTCCAGTGATAGCCGTGCGCTTCCAACGGGCCGTAATTCAGCAATGGAAGGTAGCTGGACCAACGGGTAAGGCCAATGATATAACCGTGGCCAATGCAGGCGATCTCCTCAAGGAAGCAGGCTTAATCCTCCCCAAGGCAGCCCTGATCCCGGAGGGATCTCCCCTGGTAGACACCCACCAAGCTGTCTCCAGTCGCGCCTCACTCTCCACTGTTAAGGGCCTAGCCACCTGGTACGGTGCTAACTTCCACGGCCGCATCATGCGGAACGGTGCCATCTACAATATGTACGACCCAACCACCACGGCCTGTAACGTCTTCCCCCTGGGCTCCCAACTCAAGGTCACCTCCCTGGATACAGGGAAAAGTATCAACGTTCGAGTCACCGATACGGGAGCCTTTCGTCCACCCATCATCGTTGACCTGAGTTGGGCCGCCTTCGCCCAACTGGCCGATCCACGCCTGGGAATCCTGAATGTAATTGTGGAGCTACTGCCTGATTAAGTATAACTGCCCGAGGACCCTCTGAAGATTGGGGGTACCCCAAACCCCAGCAGAGGGGCCTGCGCCTCCGCACACTCCATCCCCTACCATTCAACACCTTGTCGATGCCGAGAGTATTGAATATCTCCCCCCAAATCCGCCTTCGGCGGATTCACGGTAGCCCTGCGGGTTTTTTGTGTCCTTCCTGCGGAAGGAGGGCACATCCCCAGATCCGCCACAGGTCCGCCTTCGGCGGACGCCCCCTTGGAACCCCATGGGTCGCCAGGCTCGCTGCCTTGGTTTCCCCCACACCGGCTGTTATAATGAAACTGGTGAGAGAGGTAAAAATGACCACAGAAGGCAGCCAGGAGGACGCAGCGGTCAACATTCTTGGGCTATCGCTCTTCGAGCTTGGGGAGTTACTCCAATCGTGGGGTGAACCGGACTTCCGGGCCAAACAGATTTACCAGTGGATCTACCAGGAGCTCACCTTCGATTTCCGCCAGATGAGTAACCTGCCCAAGGCACTACGGGAGAAGCTCGCCACAAGAGCCACCATTCAGACCCTCACCCCTATTCAGGAGTGGAAGACCCCCGATGGACTCACAACAAAGACCTTATTCCGCCTGCCAGACAACAATACTGTCGAGGCCGTCTTATTGCTCTATCCAGCTAGGGAAAGAGAGCGCACCCGTCCTGCCATAACCGTCGAGAGCAAGGACGGCATGGCCCGCCGCACCGTGTGTGTCAGCACGCAGGTAGGCTGTGGTATCGGTTGCCCCTTTTGCGCCACCGGCCGTGACGGCCTTATCCGCAACCTGAGGGCGAATGAGATCGTCGGTCAAGTACTGCACTTTGCTCAGCGGCTGGCTGTCACTTATGGTCGGGAATCCAGGGTGACCAACCTTGTCCTGATGGGTCAGGGGGAGCCGCTGGCTAACTTTGAGGCAACCTGGCGAGCGATCGAGACCCTTAATTCTCCTTACGGTTTCAACCTGGGAGCAAGGCACGTCACTATCTCAACAGCCGGCATCCCACCGCGCATCAAAGAGCTAAGTACACGCCCCTTACAAGTAGGATTGGCCGTATCTCTGCACGCCCCAAACGATGCCCTGCGCAACGAGCTCGTCCCTCTAAATAAAAAATACCCGATCGCCACCCTGCTGGAGGCGTGTCGGGAGTACATCTTCCGCACCCATAGGCGCATCACGTTCGAATATGCCCCCATCGCTGGGGTTAACGATGGACCACGTGAGGCCCGCCAATTGGCCGCTTTATTAAGCGGCTTCCTCTGTCACGTCAACCTTATCCCTCTTAATCCTACACCAGGGAGCCGTTATCAACCTTCTCCTCCCCACCGCGTTCTGGCCTTCAAAACCGAACTGGAACGACAGGGCATCGCCACGACTGTCCGTGCAGAGCGGGGGAGCCACATTGAGGCCGCCTGCGGTCAACTGCGAGCCCGGCGGGGATCCTGGGATGGGCAAGCCCGCCCAGTCTCTCCACCTCCTCCAGGATACCGCGCCACTCTCCGGCCTTCAAGGAGAGATGACCGGCAGGGTCATTAGAGCATGAGGGACGATTAGCACTTCAGCCGCAGAACCCACCAGGCGCTGGGCCACCTCGAAGGCCTCTTGCATATCTGCGGCTGGAATCATATGCAGATGACGTACCACGTCCGGACAGGTGGTCCCGGCGAAGATTACGGCGCAATGTTGCAGCACTTTAGCCATCACGAAGGCCCGCTGCTCCCCCGCCTTATAGCCATAGCGATGGGCATTGGCGATGATCGCGCTCAGATCGGGCGTACCCTTCATCAGCTCATAGAACCGTCGCTCTCCTATACCATCCCCTACTCCCTCCGGACAGGGCGCCGGGACGATAATTACCCCTCCCTTCCGTACGACAGGCTGGGGAGCGAAGATGAGGTAGCTAGGGGCACGGCTGGCCTGGTAGAGGTTGCTATCTTTGGGATAACCCACACCGGCCACGACGATATCGAAGCTCTTCAGAATGGGGACTGTATAGAGGTCCTTAGCCACCTCAACCAAGCAAGCGAAAACATCCTCTGGCTTGCCCGCCTTGACCGCCACAACCTCCTTTGCCTCATTCACCACCACGTTGATGATGAAACGCAGGCTGGCAGCCTGAGCGATCTTCGTGACCGCCTCATGGAAAGGGTTACCCTCGATCACCCCCAGACGTGTCCCGGGGTGCTCGAGCATGTGCACGCTATGGAGGTGTTCAATGGTGCGTTCAGCGGCTGTGCCGATGCCTACCGTCTTACGCCCACCGCTGTAGCCGGCGTAGAGATGCGGTTCAACGATGCCTGTGGCGATCACTAGATCCGCCTGCAAGACGTGTGAATTTAACACAATAGGCACGCCCGACCTGGTGTGGCCAAGATCCACCCACTGCTCTGGATCAGATTGGTCGGGATCGATCAGGCGCAGACAACAGGACAGATCCTCGCCCAGCTTCTGGCGCCGCTCCTCAGGGGTAGTCGGTCGGTGCATGCCCAGGCCGAAGACCACCGTGATATCGCTGTCTCGCACTCCGGCCTGGTACAGCTCAGTCAAGAGGGCTGGAACCAGATGGACGTCAGGACAGTCTCGGGTAGCGTCAGTGATAACCAAGCAGACACGATCACCCCGCTTAGCCAGGTCGCGCAGACGGGGTGAGTTCAGCGGATTCTCTAAAGCCTCCCGAATGGCCGCATCCAGATCGTACACGGGGGGAAGCGACCGTGACTTAAGCAGGGTGCCGCGCATGCCAGAGGGTAGATCGAACTCTAGAACACCTTTGCCATAGGGCACGGCATAGGTCTCGCCCATTCTCTTCTCCTTATAAAGGGGGAGCCCCCGGGGGCTCCCCCTTCCTTGTTATTGCTCAGAATCTACGCCGAGAGCGTTGAATATCTCCCCTAAATCCGCCTTCGGCAGATTCAAGGTATCCCTGCGGGCTTTTTTGTGAGGGTGCCCTCACCCCCTGACCCCCTCTCCCACAAAGTGGGAGAGGGGGGAAAGAGGCTAGGGCAGAGCCCTAGAACCTTCCCAGAAGGGGTGCTCCCCTTCTGGACTACCCCATCCAGCAGGGGAAGGGGACCTGACCTTTGACCGCATGCCGATACAATCTTAGTGGGGCACATTTGAGAGACCCCTGCCAAAGGGGCTGCGCCCCCTTGAAACCCCCTTGGTCGCCGGTCTCTACGTCTAGTCTTGACGTCGGCCCATGCCCACGGCCAGCAGCACCCAGTAGAGCAGCTGTCCGATGGCCTGGAGCAGGGCGGCCACGTAAGTGAGCGCCGCCGCATTCAGCACGGCTTGAGTGCCCTGCAACTCGGCTGTACTCACCATGCCATTCGTCCGCAGCAGCTGGAGAGCACGCCCACTGGCGTTGTACTCCACGGGTAGAGTGATCAGGGCAAAGACCACCGCACCTGAGAAGAGGGCGATCCCCAGCCAGATCAGTCCACTCGCCTGGGCAATGAACCCTAAGATGACGAAGATGTATCCCAACCACGACCCAATGTTAGCTACCGGCACCAAGCCGGACCGTACACGGAGCGGTACATAGCCCACTTTGTCCTGCAGGGCATGCCCAACCTCGTGGGCCGTGATTCCCAGCGCAGCCACCGACGCACTCCGGTACACAGATGGCGACAACCGCAAGACTTTAGCCCGCGGATCGTAATGATCACTCAGTTCGCCTGGGGTGACCTCGATCGGTACATAAGTGAGACCGGCCGCATCGAGAAGCCGGCGGGCCGCCTGGGCACCGCTCATCCCCTGCATATTCGGCACCTGCGAATACTTGCTATAGGCACCACGCACTTTGAACTGGGCGTATAGCATCAGTAACAAGGCGGGCAGGGAAACGATTATCCACAGAGGATCAATGAAGTAATAGGGCCAAAACATATCTCTTACCTCCTATGTCCCTGGAGAGCGTTCAGAAACGCTTCTCCACCTCTAATCTTCCCCTTTCGTAGAGGAGTTTTATATTATTTTAGCATAAAATAGAGTCCATGGTTCAAAAAGAGCGATTTCAGCTAACGTTGAGTGATGAACGACATCCGCCACAGGCGGATATGGCTTTAGCCCTAAATGTAAACCATCTGTTATCTGAAGCAGCAGCGCCTTAATCAGGTTCATCTACGTCAATTAAAATCACCTTGATCGGGACGGCAGGAAAATGTCGTTTTAGTCGCTCAATGTCATATACTAATTGTTCTCCATAGGATACGCCAGTAGACATTTGCTTGTGCAGCGCGTGGCAGGGCACGATTTCGACGCCTACGTCGGCCTTGTTCTCGTTGAAGAAGTACTGGAACTTAGCCATATCGTAGAACATAAAGGCATACTTGCCGAACTGCACCTCAACCAGCACCTTGCCTTTCACAAAGTCAATCTGCTTGAACGCACCTGGGATAGTCGCATCGCTGTTAGGTATGGTGATCGTGTAGGTATCGCGCAACTCGGTATACCCCTTAGCTGTGAATGCCTCGCGAAATTGCTGGTTCATCTCTTTGGGCGAGAACAGCTCTCTTCCTCGCATCGTTTTCTCTTTGCTGACCTTGGTTCTTTTCGCTGCTACGCCTGCGATGATTTTGCAAATCTCACGTTCACACTCTGGATAGCGCACTTGCAAGATTTCTGCACCACCCAGGTGTGAATACTCGTACACGATTTTCATTCTTCCTGCTCCTCGGCGGTGTACGGTGTATGCTGCTCGAATAACTGGGGCTGAAGTGGGGCGAGCCCCAGATGTACAAACTTCGGTGGGATGCTTGCCTCAGGCATGTCAGGGTCGTAAACCGACCTTTCCATCGGCCGGATGCGCAACACCCCCTTCTCTGCTAGCTGAATACGCTCTCTCGCAATTTGCACATATTCAGGCATAATTTCGGCACCGATGGCTTTTCGGTTGTGCATCAAGGCTGCAACCGCTGACGTGCCCACGCCCATAAATGGGTCTAACACCCAATCGCCCTCATCGGTCATTGAGAGTACCAGACGCTCAATCAATTCGACTGGGAACTGGCACGGGTGGATGGTCTTTTCCACGTGGTTCGCTTTCACATTGGGTATTTCCCAAACATCGCTGGGATTCTTGCCCAAAGGGTTGCCACTAATCTCTCCCCTTTTCGGCCCCTTGAAGTACTTTTTCTTAGGATACTTCTGGGGCACACGGACAGCATCCAGATCGAAGGTGTATTCGTTGCCTTTGGTAAACCATAGAATGACTTCGTACCGACCGGAAAACCGTTTAGAGGCGTGTAGGCCATGCCCAAAATGCCACACAATGCGATTGCGCAAATGTAACCCCAACGAGGCGAAGATCGGATATATAACGATATCAAGAGGAATGATCTCGCTGTTATCAACATAGTTGCCGACTTGCCAGCAAATGCTTCCTCGATCCTCTAACACTCGCACGCACTCTTCGATAACCCTGCGCTGTTGGGCAAGGTATTCATCCAGGCTCAGACGACTTTCGTAAGGCTTGCCCAGATTGTACGGTGGGGAGGTAACAACCAACTTGACGAACCCCGCAGGAATCTGGGGAAGCAAGCCAAGACAATCACCCTCAAACAGGATCAAATCCGCCGTCCGGTCAAATTCTGAAGTGATTCTCACTTTGTCCATAGGATTCTCCTCTGGGTTTCCAAAAGCTTTAAAGATTCCTTCAGCGATCAGGGGTAACCTCGCCAGTTCATCCTTCCCCAAAATCCTTGCTAGGAAATCCATTGAATTTGATTTTAAGGCGGTTTGGATCACAACATTAGTTTAGCATAAAATAGAGTCCATGGTTCAAAAAGAGCGATTTCAGCTAACATATCAAGCTATACGAAGTCGGCAGCCGAAGTAGCAGTCTGATAGGCGCTTGGTTCAGCTCGACTTAGAGACACCCTCGCTGGCCTCCCTCAGGGCGGCGGCCTTGCTCCGTCGGTAGAGACCCAGCCCAATGCCGAGGATTAGAAGGGCCAGACTGACCCATTGGGCCAGCCGGAGAGAATCGAAGACCTGGGCTGGATCGCCCCTCACAAACTCGAGGGTGAAACGGACGCTGGAGTAAAGGATGAGATAAGAGACGAAGAGGAAACCATCCCACGGTTTGTTTTTGCGCAGGCCCCAGAGAATGGCGAAGATGCCGAAATTGGCCGCCGACTCATACAGTTGTGTCGGTTGCAGCCTCTCCCCCGCATTCCATGGGAAGGTGACACCCCAGGGCAAGGTAGTAGCGACGCCATAACAACAGCCATTTAAGAAACAACCTATACGGCCGATGGCTTGTCCAAGGATGAGCCCCGGGGCAGCAAAATCGGCCACCGGCCAAAAAGGCAGGCGATGTGTATGAACGTAGATGATGGCCGCCAGCAGACCACCCAGGAGGGCTCCATGGAAGACCAATCCCCCTTCCCAGGTGCGAATGATCCCCCACCAGTCATGTTCGAATTCTGGCCAGTTGATGGCTACATAGTATAAACGCGTGCCGACCACCGCCGCCACCACCACCCAGATGGCCAGGTCGATGAACTGCTCGGCGGTGAAACCGAGACGCCTGGCCTCTTTATATGCTACCAGGAGACCGACGATTAAGCCGATCTCAATCATCAGGGTATAGGAACGAATGGTTAAGCCCCCAAGATGAAGAAGCTCTGGATACATCTCTCTCCTATCGCCTTTTAGAAAAGCTCCATCCGTCTGAACGCTTCGGCCAAAGGCATACCCTTCTCCTCACCCATAAGCGCGGACCAGCGCTGCACTCGCTCCTCTAATCCCTCGATATGGGAGAGCTGGCTCTGGTGCTTGCTCAAGGCGGCGATCTTCTTCTCAATGGTAGTAGTGATATCCACCCATAAATTGGGCTCCTGAGGGCGGAAGAGATAAATCTCCTTGGTCCGATGCACACCCAAACCGTCCACCAGCTGCTCCAGATGAAAGAGTCGATCGCGGGCTGAGGCAACGGCATCAACGGCTACAAAGCCGACAGCGCGGTGGTCTGGATGGAGCTGATAGTGCAACCACGGATCGTGGGTCATCACAGCCTCCGGGCGATGCTGGCGAATCAGCCGCACTAATTCTGCCCGTAAGGACAGGTTCACCTCTATCTCCGCGTCCTTATGCCGCAAGAAAGTGCAGCCCTTCACCCCCAACACTGCCGCTGCCGCCTCTTGCTCCTGTTCACGCAGGAGGGCCAGCTCTGCCGCGTTTATATCACCGTTGTTGATCCCCTTATCCCCACTACTGCACAGAATATAATGAACCTCGCTCCCCTCGTTTATCCACTTGGCCAGCGTCCCAGCACAGCCAAACTCGGCATCGTCAGGGTGAGCGACGATTACTAAAACCTTCTTGGGTATATCCATCTGCCACCACTCCTAACACTGACAACAGAAGCCCCCATACCTCTGTTTCTCGGCATCATCTGTACATAGAGCCAAATCTTTGGGGGCCCCCATGATCAATTCATTATAGACCTGCATGATCTGGTCAGCTACTGCCGACCAGGTGAGGTGTTCAACGGAAGGACGCGCCGCTTGAGCTAACCTTCCCCACCGAACGGGGCCGTCGAGAAGAGAGCGCACCGCCTCCGCAAAGCCTGAAGGAGAACGCTGCGTAACCAGCAGCCCGTTCTCATTATGGTGGATAATATTCGGTAGAGCGCCAACCCTGGAGGCGATCACTGGCGTGCCGCAAGCCAGCGCCTCCAGAGCGACCAGACAAAAGCTTTCATAATGGGAGGGGACCACACAAACCTCAGCCGCACTATAATAGAGGGGTAGCCTCTCCTGCTCGATCGGACCCAAAAAGGATACCTTTTCCCCCAGCCCAAGCCTGGCGACCAGGGAACGCAAACGGCCTATCTGGGGATCGTTCTGCTGGCCATCACCTCCGATGATGAGCAGGCGTAACCCCCTCATCCCGGCCAGGTGAGACATCGCCCGAATCAAAATATCTGCTCCCTTCAACGGCTCGACGCGTCCAACGAAAAGTACCAGACGCTGGTCAGCAAGCCCCAATTGCTTCCTGGCCACTGCTTTCTCCGATGGCTGGAAGGTCCGTAAATCAACCCCACAGGGAACGACCCTGATGCGCTCTGGCTCCACACCGTAAAGGTCGATCATCGCTGCTTTTTCCTGTGTGGTGGCGGCGATGATCCTATCGGCCGAAGCGATAATCTTTTGCTCGATGCTAATGCGCTGGGCACTCTCGTTCTCCGCCGGTCGAGCGCGATTCTTGAGCTGGCCCAGGGTATGAAACATCGTCACGTGAGGCAGGTACCAGCGCTCCTGCAGGAAGCGGGCTACCCAACCACTGAGCCAGTAGTGGCTGTGGAGCAGATCATAGTGGATGTTCTGCTCCTCCTTGAACCGCCTCATGTTACAGATAAACTCGGGAAGATGCCGCAATACCTCGTTCTTGGGCAACGGCCCCACCTCTCCAGCTTTAAGGTGGATCACACGCCCCTGTGGCCCTAACCCGACGAGGCTGGGCACGGAGGGATTGGTCCAGCGCGTGAAGATATCTACTGCTATACCTCTCCTACCCAATTCCCGACTCAATTCCTGTATATAGACGTTCATCCCACCAGTTTCCTGACCACCCAGCCGGGCCAGGGGACATGAGTGGACGCTGATCATAGCTACCCTATACATCCGTTCTAGCCCCTAGGTGCGAATCGCCTTCACCTCTCCAGACGAGCAGCCTGTAGAGTGGCTTATCCACGGCCCCCAGGTCGTATTTATACGGTTCGGCTCCCCTCAGAAAGTCGAAGCCCTTCTTACCCGCGGCGATAGCCGCCTGGACACAGAAGACTTTGAGGAGCAAGCCGACACTCAGGGAGGCGTGGTTCCGATCGAAACCGCTGTTGTAGAGCCAGATTTCCTCGCCCTGCTCCAGACAGATGCAGGAGGCGACACGCCCACCGCCAATCTCGAGAAAGTAGAGCTTAAGCAGACGCTGGGGTAGGAAGTAGTCCGCGATCCTGCGGAAGAAAGCCTCCATCTGGGCATCCATAAAGGACTCCTTCTCCGGACGACTAAGGCGATGCAGTTGGATGAAATCATCCATATCCGCCTCCAGTCGGCCGTTCTCCTGAACGGCATACCAGCGCACCGCACCACTACGTTCCAAGCGGCGCATCTTGCGCCGTAGCTCGTGGCGATCCTTCTTGCTGAGGGAAGCAAGAAATTCCTCCCAGCTGGGAGGGAGCACGAGATGCGGACAGACATCTACCGTTTGCTGTTCGACCTTCAGCCCCTTTCTCCTGGCCAAAGTGGGGAGATAAGCGAGAGTGGCCGAAGAGGCCCTCAGACAATGCAGGTTCACCTGTTGCCAGTCGGTCTGTAACAAGTAATCAAGCGCTGCCCCCCACACCTCACCCTCACGGCCGGGACAGGCTACGATATCAAGATAATCGCAAACCTCGGTACCACCGATGAAGTAGAGTGATCCCGCATGTTTCATTAGCGGCACGATGCCGATGAGTTCCTTTCCCTCCCGAACAGTCAGCAGGAAGGGTTCAGCTCCTCCACCGAGACACTCCCACCAGATGCTTTGCCAGCCCCAGGTGGAGAAAATGGTCCCACATCGGCTTCGTCGCATAAGCTCATCCCATTCACTTTTCAGAGCCGCAAAATCCTCAGTTACGGTTACGATAGAGGACATTTGTACTCCAATGGGGAAGTAGATAGTGATCTCAGCCAGACAACAACCTACTGTCCAATTAAGGCATATTATATCATAATTCTGAGGCTACGATTTCCAGTTGTAGATTTTTTCAGGTGAGCCGAAAAAATAACCAACTTTTGAATGCTACCCCTTGGGTTCTGTTGCTCTTGATTTTTTCCTTAATTTGTGCTATATTAAGGGATGAAACTTGTTGGGATAACCCAACAAGTATATCACAGGGATGAGAACAGGCTTATGGGTGAGGTCAACCGATTCAGCTTCGAGCCTATGTACTACCAGATCAGCGAGAAAATCCGGGAGCTCATCGATAGCACTCAGCTATCCCCCCACTCCAAGATCTGGTCAGAGAAAGAGCTGATGGGCCGGTTCAGGGTAGGCAGAAACACTGCCCGCCAGGCCATCGATCACCTGACCAAACAGGGACTGGTGTATACCATGCAGGGGAAAGGCACTTTTGTGGCGCCGAAGAAGATGCGCCAGGGGCTGATCCGTCTCACCAGCTTTAGCGAAGATATGCTGGAGCGGGGTCTCAAACCCGGAGCTAAGATCTTGGAATTGGCTGTAGTGGACCCACCCCCTAAGGTGGCCGGCGGTCTAGGCCTCCGATCCGACCAGCAAGCCATTAAGATAGAGCGCCTCCGCTTCGCCGATAGCGAACCCATGGCTCTGAGCCTTTCCTATGTCCCCTACCACCTTTGTCCCCAGTTGCTGGAAGAGGATCTGGCCAATTCCTCCTTATACCGCATCATCGAGGACAAGTACGGCCTGCATCTATGGCGGGCCGAGCAGGTTCTGAAACCTACCATTGCCTCAGAGCATGAGGCGGGTCTCTTGCAGGTTGCTGTGGGTACGCCCATACTGCTCGTGGAAGGCATCACTTTCTTGGACAACGATGTACCCATCGAATATATGAAGCTCGTTTATCGAGGAGACAGGTATGAATTTATCATCAGCCCCACCCGTTTTCCCTGAACCTGGGGTTAACTTGTAGATATTAAGCGAGCTGGTCTACTTTACAGGCAAGGAGTTCGATGAGCATTCTGGTCAGCGGTGATGCGAACCTGGACCTCCTAGCTAAAGTGGAGCGCTTGCCTCAGGCCGGGGAGGAGGTGGAAGCCTTAAGCCTGGAGAAGGCGGTGGGCGGGGTCGGCGCTAACGTGGCTGTCACGGTGGCTAGGCTTGGTGGCCTATGTGGATACCTCGCCTGTCTGGGAAACGATGAGGCTGGGGCCTTCGTCCTGCGTGAGTTACGGGCCCAGGGGGTAGGGGTAGGGTGGGTGCGTAGCGATCCCTTTCATCCCACGGGAATGGTTTTCGTGGCAGTGGATGATCGTGGTGAGAAAATGATGTTCGCCCATCGGGGAGCTAATCTGCTAGTGGACGTGTCCTGGCTGGGGCGCATAGATCTCTCAGCCTTGGCCATCGTTCATCTCAGCGCTCCAGCCCCAGGGTTTGGGTGTGAGATCGCTCGCCTAGCCAGGGATAAAGGGGTGAGGGTGAGCCTGGACCCGGGCAGCATTCTGAGCCAGCGCGGACTAGCTGCGGTGGAGAATATCCTGCCTTGGGCCGATCTGCTCCTGCTGAATGAAAGGGAATGTTACCGCCTGTCTGGGAAAGAGATCTTATCTGAGGCCTGTCAGTACTTGGCTAGTTTGGGTGTGGGCATCATAGCTATCAAACGAGGCGAGAAAGGCGCAGCTCTTTACACGAAAGGTCGGTTAACCTACTATGCTGGCTTTGCTGTGGAGGTTGTGGACACTACCGGTGCTGGAGACTGCTTCGATGGAGCCTTTCTTTATGGTTGGGAGCGGGGCTGGGATCTGGAGACCTGCGCCCTTTGGGCCAACGCCGCTGGTGCTCTGGCCACTACTAAGCCTGGGCCCCAGGCTGGTATTCCAACTTACCGAGAACTTAAACTTTTCTTAGAGGAAGGGGGCGAAGAGTTATCCTGAGCATCGCAGAGATATTCGGCACAGCCAAACCCATCATCGGCATGGTTCATCTTGAAGCACTGCCTGGCGCGCCCCGCTACAGCGGGGCCCCACTGGAGGAGCTACTCCGGCGTGCAGTAGCCGACGCTCAAGCCCTAGAGAGGGGTGGGGTGGATGCCCTCCTGGTGGAGAACTACAACGATTACCCCTATCTGCCTGCAGAGGTGGGCTATACCACAGTGTCCTGGATGAGCATCATCGCCTACGTCGTGCGGCAGGCCACCTCCCTGCCCCTGGGCGTGAACGTGCTCTTCAACGACTTTGCGGCGGAGTTGATCATCGCTGAGGCCGTGGGCGCCCGTTTCATCCGGGCCGAAGTCTTTGTGGAGTCGGTGGTCTCGGACAGCGGGGTTATGCAAGCAGCGGCCCCCTATTTGCAGAGGCTTCGTCAGTCCAGAGACCTGGGCCGTATCGCCATCTTGGCTGACATCCAGGGCAAGAATACTTATGGATTGGTAGGGCGAGACATCGCTGACCTGGCGGAGGACGCCTTCCACAGAGGACTGGCGGATGCAGTCATCGTCACTGGGGCGGGCACCGGCAAGTCCACATCCTTAGATACGGTGGCCGCAGTGAAAAAGGCATTATCTGGCCCTGTTTTAGTGGGCAGCGGGGTGAATCTGGATACACTGGCGGCCACATTGGCCGTGGCCGATGGCGCCATCATCGGCAGTCATTTTAAGGAGGATGGAAGGACAGAAAACAGGATAGACGAGGTAAGGGTGCGAGCATTCATGTCCCAAGCAAGGCTCCTACGACAGGTGGGGGTCGCCCTATGAAAGTAGGACTGGTAGGACATGGCGGCAGGGAACATGCCATCGCCCGGGCCATTGCCCGCAGCGCTAACTCAGTGCAATTGTACTCCTATTTAGGGGCTGCGAACCCGGGCATCGCCCGCCTCTCCCGAGGATACGAGCTGGGCAGCCTGCAGGATACCAGAAGCCTAGCTGATTACTTCGCTCGCATCAAGCCCGATCTGGTAATCATAGGGTCGGAGGAGCCGCTGGTGCACAGCGCCGTGGACCTGTTGGCTGGGAAGGGGCTGGCTGTAGTCGGCCCTTACGCCGACCAGGCGCGGCTAGAGGCGGATAAGGGCTTCATGCGCCAATTGATGCGCGAATTTATCGGCTATGGCTACCCGGACCACAGAGAGACTCGTTCCCGGGAGGAAGTGCAGGGCTACCTGGCCAAGACGCCGGAGGTGGCCGTAAAGCCCGTGGGCTTGTCTTCGGGGAAGGGTGTAAGGGTCACAGGCAAACAACTGAGAGGGATGAGGGAGACCGTGGCCTATGCTGCTGACCTCATTGCTCAGGATGGTCGGGTGCTTCTGGAAGAGAAACTGGAGGGTGAGGAGTTCTCCCTGATGGTCTTCTCTGATGGGGAAAGGATCGTCTCTATGCCGTTGATCCAAGATTACAAGCTCGCCCGGGAGGGAGACCTGGGGGATATGACCGGGGGCATGGGCTCTTATTCCTGCCCAAATCATCTCCTACCCTTCGTCTCCCAGGAGGAAGCGGAGGTCGCCCAAGGATTGGTGGCTAAGGTCATTCAGTCCATCCAAGACATGACTCAGAAGCCCTACCGGGGGGTACTCTATGGCCAGTTTATGCTCACCAGCCAGGGGCCGCTGGTCGTGGAGTTCAACGTCCGCTTTGGCGATCCGGAGGCTATCAACGCCCTAGCGCTTTTGGTCGATGACTTCGTGGATGGATGCGCTGGCATCGCCTGTGGCCAGATGCCCCAGATCAGATTCCAGCCCCTGGCCACAGTGTGCAAATATCTAGTTCCCCCTGGCTACCCTGAGGTGCCCAAGGCGAACCAAGAGTTTCAGGTGGTGGAAAAGGCGATACTGGAAGCTGGGGCGGAGCTTTATTTCGGGGCTGTGGAGGAGAGGGATGGACGATTCTTCACCACCGGCTCCCGAGCCCTGGCTGTGGCCGCCCAGGCCGCTACCGTAACTGAGGCGGAGGAGAAGGTAGAGAGGGCCATCGCTTTGGGGAAACTGGGTGCCCTGTACCATCGTTCGGACGTAGGCAAGCCAGAACATCTGGAAGAGAAGGTAAGGAAAATGAACGTCCTACGCAAAGCGGCTGAGGGTGCTCTCCCATGAGCCTGGACCTTAGACTGCTAGAGGAGCTGACCGCCCTGCCCGGCATTTCCGGCTTTGAGGATAGAGTTGGGGCTTATATCATAGGTCGCCTGAGGGGTTACGGTCTGGAGGCCAAGGCCGATAGTATCGGCAACGTCGTGGCTCACCTCCCGGGGCCCAAGCCCCGCCTGATGCTCTTCGCCCATATGGATGAGGTGGGCTTTGTGGTCAGAAGAATCGAAGACGATGGCTTCGTTCGGATCGAACGAGTAGGGGGCATCGCTGAACAGTCCTTGCCCGGCCAACGCCTGGATCTTTGGACCCAAAAGGGCCATCTAGAGGCAGTGGCTGGCAGCAAGCCCCAGCACCTGGGGCTTGGCTCAGAAGCTACCACCCTGGATAAGGTTTTCCTGGATGTGGGGGCCAGGAGTGGGGAGCAGGCTCGGCTATTGGGGGTCAGAGTGGGCGACTGTATCACCTATAGGGCTTGCTTCTCCATCCTCAGCAGTGATACACTCTCTGCCAAGTCCCTGGATGACCGGGCGGGCTGTGCTTTGTTGTTAGAACTAGCCCAGGAAGCTCGAGATAAGCGGGCCTGCGACCTCTACCTAGCCTTCACTGTCCAAGAGGAGGCTGTTCTGCGGGGAGCTGCCCCTGTTGCCTATGCCATCGAGCCGGACATGGCCATCGGTGTCGACGCCACAGTGGCTCTGGATACGCCCGACACCAAGGGTCAGGGGGAGATGTCCTTGGGGCAGGGCCCGGCCATCAAGGTGATGGATCATCTGCGGGGAACCCTGACCGGCTTCATCTCCCACCAGGGACTGAGGCGGCTGGTAGAGGATGTCGCCCGGGAGTGTGGCATCCCCCTGCAAAGAGAGGTGATTATGGGCCTCACCACGGCCGCCTCTCCGCTACCATTTCTACATAGGGGGATACCTTCCACGGTGCTCTCTTTTCCATGCCGTTATACCCACTCAGCGGTAGAGGCGGTGGACCGCAGGGACTTGGAGCAGCTCAAACGGTTGCTCATCTACCTGGTCGGCGAACCCATACCTTGGGAACGCTACCTGGCGATATAGAAAGGCCTGCTATTGGTGCTGTCGTACTCAACTCCGGGGCTCCGGCAGAGGAGCCTCAAGGCGGAGCTGGTGTTTAGCGCGGAGCGAGTCCATCTCTGAGAGATGGTGGCAGCGGCGCTCGAATGAGGGGAGGTGATAGATAGAGTAGTTTGATCCACTGCAAACAGTGCAGTAGGTTGGGTAGGGCTGGTCAGGAGCGCATCCGTATGATATCCTGTCGGCATGCCGGACAGTTCCTCACCCGTCACCCTAGCAGGGATATCATGAAAAACAGAACCTGGCGGCAGACAGGTGTCTATGGATGGCTAAGGGAGTTTTGGGCGAAATTGGTTCATGATTCTCGCGGAGGAAAGAAGCCAATAATATCCTAAAGGAGGTTGTAACATGAAACGGTATCTGTATGTGCTCTTTACAGTAGCTATGGTGGCTGGCATGCTATTGACAGCCTGTGGCCCCGCCGCTACACCGGCGCCCACCAAAGCTGCTGAGACCCCTAAAGCGTCGGAGGCAGCGAAACCCCGCGTGCTGGTGGTGATCAACGGTGTCTTGGGTGATAAATCCTTCTTTGACTCAGCGGCCCGCGGTATCGAGGAAGCCAAGAAGGACTTCGGCATCGAGGCTAAGATCATCGAGGCCGGTACCGATCCATCCAAGTGGGAGCCTGCCCTTATAGACGCCGCTGACTCCAAATATGATATCATCATCTGTGGCACCTGGCAGATGAAGGAGTACTTGGAGAACGTGGCCCCTAAGCACCCCGACAAGAAGTTCATGATCTTCGACGTCTCGGTGGATTACTCCAAAGGCTTGAAGAACGTATACTCCATCACCTACAAGCAGAATGAGGGCTCATACCTGGCGGGTCTCTATGCCGGGCTGGTGACTAAGTCGAAGATGGAGATGGCCAATCCTCAGAAGGTCATTGGTGTCATTGGTGGCCAGGACATCCCGGTGATCAATGACTTCATCGTTGGCTACAAACAGGGTGCCAAGGATGCCGATCCGGAGACCCAGGTGATCGTCCAGTATGCTGGAGGCTGGAACGACCCGGCCAAAGGTAAGGAGATCTCACTGGCCATGTATAATCAGGGCGCCGACATCATCTTCAACGTGGCCGGTGGCACCGGGGCGGGCATCTTCGAGGCGGCCAAGGCCCAGAAGCGCTACGCCATCGGCGTGGACTCTGACCAGGCCCTGCTCTTCGAGAGTAGCGATCCAGCTCTCACTAAGAACATCCTCACCTCCATGATGAAGAACGTGGATAATTCACTCTACCGGGCCATCAAGCTGCACCTGGAGGGCAAGCTACCCTATGGCTCAGCAGAGGCTCTGGGCATCAAGGAGGGAGGCGTTGGCCTGGCCAAGAATAAGTACTACGAGCAATACACACCCGATGACATCAAGAAGAAGATCGACGAGGCCGAAAAGAAGATCCTGGACGGGACCATCAAGGTAAACACAGTCATCAAGTAGTTTCGACAAGGGGGAGAGCTCTCCCCCCTCTAGAACAACGCCCTGTGTAAGGGGGACGAGATGTCTACCTTACACAGGGCCAAAGGGAGCGAACGGTGGCATCCCTCATTGATATGCGCAAGATCACGAAGATATATCCCAACGAGGTGGTGGCCAACGACCGGGTGGATTTCAGCGTGGAACCTGGCGAAATCCATGCCCTGGTGGGCGAAAACGGCGCTGGGAAAACCACCTTGATGAAGATTCTCTATGGCTTGGAGCAACCCACCCAGGGAGAAATCTGGCTGTGGGGTAAACGGGCGCATATCCCCAGCCCCCACGTGGCCATCGCCCTGGGCATCGGGATGGTGCATCAGAACTTCATGCTGGTGCCCTCCTTTACTGTGGCCCAGAACATCGTCCTGGGCCAGGAGCCCGAAAACCGGGGGTTCATCGATATCACTGAGGCTATTCAGATCACCGAGGATCTCTCCAAACAATACGGTCTGAGCGTAATGCCTATGGCGACCGTGGAGTCCATCCCGGTGGGCATGCGCCAGCGGGTGGAGATCTTGAAGGCCCTCTATCGGGGGGCTAAGATCCTCATCCTGGACGAGCCTTCCTCTGTGCTCACTCCCCAGGAGACCCGGGAGCTCTTCGCAGCGGTGCGCAAGTTAGTGGAGCAGGGCAAGACGGTGATCTTCATCACGCACAAACTCAGGGAGGTGAAGGAGGTCTCCGACCGGGTGACCGTGATGCGCAATGGTCGGGTTATGGGCACTATGTTCACCCCGCAGGCCACTGAGGTGGAGATCGCGCGGATGATGGTGGGGCGGGAGGTCTTTATGTCCATAGATAAGCCACCGCTTCAGCGTGGTGGGCCTGTCCTCCAGGTGCGGGGGCTTACCTATATGACCGAGGCTGGCCACGTGGCCTTGCAGGACGTTTCCTTAAACGTTTACGCTGGCGAGATCCTGGGCATCGCCGGGGTGGAGGGCAATGGGCAGACAGAGCTGGTGGAGGTCCTCACCGGCCTGCGCCGGCCCACCTCTGGCAGTGCCCTCGTGGACAGCACCCAAATTCTGGGGAGACAGCCACGACAGATCCGCGAGGTGGGAGTGGCTCACATACCCGAGGACCGGCTCACCAATGGACTGGCTTTAGGGGCCAGCCTGCAAGAGAACCTCATTGTGGATCGCTATTATCGTCCCCCCTTCGCCCAGCGACTGGCCCTGAACCTGAAGCTCATCAATCATCATGGGGACAAGCTGATAAAGGAGTTCGATATTCGTGCTCCTGATGGACAAGTACCCGTAAGTGCTCTCTCCGGTGGGAACATGCAAAAAGTGGTCATCGCCAGAGAGTTCTCGGCGAACCCTAGGTTGCTCATCGCCGCTCAGCCCACGCGGGGCATCGACGTGGGGGCCACGGAGTTCGTCCACCAGCAGATAGTGCGGAAACGGAGCGAGGGCTGTGCTGTACTTTTGGTCTCTGCCGACCTCTCCGAGGTGATGAGCCTGGCTGATCGCATCGCCGTGATGTATAATGGCCAGATCGTGGGCATCTTCCCCGAAGCCGCCAGGGTCACTGAGGAAGAATATGGCCTTTACATGCTTGGCCTGAAGCGGCAGGAGCGCCAGGTAATGGAGGCGTATCTATGACCTTGAAACAACGTGAGCTGCTCTTTGAATTCGCCAGGATCAGCGGTGTGATCCTTTTCTCCCTGCTCATCGGCTTCGTTATTACTCTGCTGGTGAGCAAGCAGCCGCTGGCGGCCTTTGAGTCCTTCCTTCTGGGGCCCTTTAGCCGGCTCAACCGCTTTGGAAACTGGATTGAGGAAAGCATCACCCTCACCTTCACCGGCTTAGCGGTGGCGTTGGTCTTTCAAGCCAAGCAGTTCAGCATCGGCGCCGAAGGGCAGCTCTACCTGGGTGCGTTGGCCGCGGGGATCGTGGGACTCTTTATCAATGTACCAGCGGTTTTCCACATCTCCCTGGCCCTCCTGGCTGCTGGGGCAGCGGGTTACCTGTGGGGCTTCATACCAGGCTATCTCAAGGCCCATCTTAACGCCAATGAGATCGTCTCTACCCTGATGCTCAACGCCATAGCCATCCAGATCTACAACCTTTTGCTCACCTATTGGCTCAAGCCACCCTACGCAGGGTATACTGTTTCTAACTTTTTTTCAGAATCGGCGATCTTGCCTAACCTGGTCCCGGAGACGCGGATTTCGCTCTCCCTTTTCCTGGCCATAGCCGCGGTCTTTCTCGTATACTATTTGCTTTATCGCACGACCTTGGGCTATGAGATTCGCATGACCGGTGCCAATATCAAGTTCGCCAGCTATGGGGGAATCAATACAACCAGGGTGATCATCCTGTCCATGGCTGTGAGCGGCATCATCGCCGGCCTGGCGGGGGCAGCCCTAGCCATGGGTATCCATAAACGGCTAATATTGAACATCTCTATGGGCTATGGATTCGAGGGCATCGTGGTATCCCTGTTGGCCCGCAATCATCCCCTGGCCGTGCCCTTCGCCGCCCTCTTTTACGGGTACCTCCGCACTGGAGCGGATGTTATGGAGCGCAGTTCCGACGTGGCCCGGGAGATCGTGAGCGTGATTCAGGCGATCATCATTTTATTGGTTACCGCTGAGTCCTTCCTATCCTTCTTGAAACGTAGAATAGCTTTGAAGGAGCCCAAATTAGATGTCTCCTGAAGTCATCTTGACCAGCATCTTCAGCGCGGCCTTCGCCTTCAGCGTGCTGCGCATCACTACCCCTATCTTGCTGGCGGCCTTGGGGGGACTCCTCTCTGAACTGGCCGGGGTTATCAACGTGGCCCTGGAGGGGATGATGCTGACGGCGGCCTTCGTGGGGGTGGTCATCAGCGCCTACGCTCAGGATGCCTGGCTCGGGCTATTGGCCGGGGTCGTGTCGGCCATGTTTATGGCCGTGGCCCTGGCTTATTTCCACCTGAACCTCAAGGCCGACCTCATCCTGGCTGGCCTGGCCATGAACATCCTGGCCTCCGGAGCAACGGTGTTCCTGCTCTTCGCCCTCACCCATGACAAGGGTTTCTCGAATGCCCTGAAGAGCCTTTCTCTGCCCAGCATCAAGATCCCGATTTTGGCTGAAATCCCTATCCTGGGGGACATCCTCTCCGGCCATAACGTGATCACCTACGTTGCTTTCGCCCTGGTGGCCGTGGTGTGGGTTCTCCTCTATCGGACTGCCCTGGGGGTCCACATTCGGGCGGTAGGCGAGAGCCCAGATGCAGCCGCTTCAGTGGGCATTGATGTTATCCGCATCAAATACATCGCCCTGATCCTGAGTGGACTCTTCAGCGGTATCGGCGGGGTGAATCTTTCCATGGGATATATGAACTTCTTCCAACGGGATATGACCGCTGGCCGTGGGTTTATCGCCCTGGCCGCTGTTTTTCTGGGTGACCGCAACCCTATAGGTACCCTGCTAGCCTCGTTGGTCTTTGGCTTCGCTGATGCCCTTTCCAACCAGCTGGGCTCCCTGAAGATTCCGCCCCAGCTGGTGCTGATGATCCCCTATCTGGCCACTATTATCGCCCTGGCCGTGTATGCCCAACGGAAGAAGGCCATAGCTGTGGAGAAGGCCCGTAAGTTCCGGGAGAAGATGGTTCAGGAGGCGGCTGTGGTGAGGAAGCCGCGGGCCGCGAGCGAAGAGCTGTAAAAGGTCATCCCCATCTTTGACTCCCCTGACCATAGTCCCTAAAATGTAGCAGGGCGCTTTGTCCTGTAGTACGGCATGGTCGCATTCCTAGCCCCTTGTCCAGGGGAAAGAGGTATAACAATGGACGTTGAACAGAAATACGCCCGACTTCGTCTGCTTCTCAGCGAAATGGGCAGCGTTGTGGTCGCCTATTCAGGCGGCGTGGATAGCACTTTGCTAGCTGTGGCTGCGAAGGAGGCGCTGGGGGAGCGCTACTTGGCCGTTACGGCCCTTTCGGAGACCTATCCTCAGCGAGAGGCCAAGGAGGCGGCTGAAATGGCTAGGATGTTCAGTTTTCGTCACCGCTACGTCACCTCTGAGGAGCTGGAGATACCGCAGTTTAAGAATAACCCCATCAACCGCTGCTATTTTTGTAAAAAAGAGCTCTTCTCTAAGCTCTGGGCCATTGCCAGAGAAGAAGGGTATGCTCAGGTCATGGATGGGTCGAACGTGGATGACGATCACGATTTTCGTCCTGGAAGACAGGCTGCCCAGGAGCTGGGTGTGCGCAGTCCACTAGCGGAGGTCGGTTTGGGCAAGGCAGAGATCAGGCAACTTTCACAAAAGATGGGCTTGCCCACCTGGAATAAACCCTCCTTCGCCTGCCTCTCCTCCCGCTTTCCCTATGGCGAGGAGATCACCAGGGCAAAGCTGTCCCAGGTGGGGGCAGCGGAGGAGTTGTTGCGCGATCTCGGTTTTTCCCAAGTCAGGGTGAGGCACCACCAGACTATAGCACGTGTAGAACTGCTACCCGCCGAGTTTGAGCGTCTCCTCAACCCGGAGATCCGCCTCAAAATTGTGGAGGGGTTGAAGTCTCTCGGTTATACCTATGTGGTGCTTGACCTGGAGGGTTACCGCACCGGCAGCATGAATGAGCCCCTGAAGGGGTAAGTTATCTGTCTGGCGACGGAGATGAACAGCCACTGCTGGTCGGAGAAGGCTTCTGCGGGTGGCTTATGCACCTTGTGTTTGGAAGAGCGTGCCCTCTAACCTATCCACCACCAACGGGGGCGAATATCTCAACTTTATCGCCATCCTTGAGATCTTGCTCTCTCGTGGCCAGAGTGCCGTTGATACTGACGACCCAGATCTCGCCGTGGGGCAAGTTGAGGGTACGAATGAGGTCATGGACGGTAGACCCCTCACTCAGGACGACCTCCAGGGTATCCTGTCCGGGTGCCAGGAAACGGCGGAGATCACCAAACAGCCTGATGCTAATCTTCACCCGGTTTCACCTCAAGTAAGGCTAGCGCCGCAGTGGCTACAGGAGGTGGCCTCGCGGGGAACGGCTGACTGACAATGGGGGCAGAAGCGTAATTGCACGCCGCAATGGGTGCAGAAGGGAGGGTGGGGAGAAACGGTGGGAAGGTCGCAGTAGGGACAACGACAGATCTCTTCTTCTTTGGGTTTGTTCATAGTACCCTCACCCCCTGACCCCCTCTCCCGTCCTTCCGTGGAAGGACGGGAGAGGGGGAATAAAGATTTTGGGGATACCCCAAACCCCAGCAGAAGGGCTTTGCCCCTCTGCACTCCCTATATCTGGCGGGAGAAGGAAGATGTGCCTATGGGCCGCATCCCCAGACCATCCCAATCGACCCTCGTCCACCTTCTCCCGCAAAGTGTATGGACTGGAGCTCAGCCCTAAGCAGCCTTGGGCTGCGGTTGAATCGGCCGGAACTCGGCCATTAGCCGCTCCGCCTGAGCCTGCGGCAGAACATAGCCACACTGCAGGCAGATGATATAACTCTCACCGACATCGTCTTCTACGAACAGGTCCCCGCCACAGCGAGGACAGGCCTTGAGCCACATCATTGCCCATCACCCCCCTCAGAGGGAGCCGTTTGCCCGACCTATAGCAAGAAGCGTGCCAAGGGAATCAGGAAGCGGCCACGTCGGTCGGTGCGATCAGCTCCTCACGGAAGCCCTTGCTCTTGTCCTTCAGATCAGGGTCCAGCCAGTCTTCGGCCCAGTTATATTTCTCATGCCAGACTGGGTTATAAACCCTCTCTAAGCCGGCGGAATACTTATCCAGCCCATCGCTGAGCTCCCTTACCAGGCTTTCCGCCCCTGGATGAGTGGGATAAGCGCCCCACTTTTGTACGGCGAAGCGCATCGCCTTTGGGTTATCGATCAAGGGACACGGCCGCAAATGGTTATGGTTGAACGGCTGCAATGACCTCAAACCGACAAAGAAGGGAGAAGCAAGAGCCTCCATCAGCGTGGTCTCTTTTATGTTGTGCGTAGCGAAGTGGCAGAAGACACAGGGTTCTATGTCACCCCGGTTGTTGATGTGCAGGTAACAACGGCCGGCTGAGATGCAGCCCCCGGTCAGAGCCCCGTCGTTCCAGAAATCGGCCACCATAATGGGCTTCGTTGTCCTGATGCGATTGACAGCAGCACGCAGCTGGTTGCGCTGTGCGGGTGTGGGCATATAGTTCAGGTCGGGGGATCGCCCAATTGGAATATAGGAGAAATACCAGCCGTAGGTCGCCCCCTTCCCAATCATCAGGTCAATGAATTCATCACTGGTGATGACCTCGATATTATGGGCTGTAGCTGTAGCACTGAAGGAGAAGATAACCCCGCGCTCACGCAGGTTATCCATCGCCCGCAGGACCAGCTCGTAGATCCCTTCCCCGCGTCGCATATCGGTCAAATCCTTGAAACCCTCGATGCTGATGGCCGGTGAGACGTTGCCCAGAGCGAGCAATCTGTCGGCCAACTGCTCGTCAATCAGCGTTCCATTGGTGTACACCTGGAAAGCGACATCGTTGTGCTTCTCAAAGAGGTCCAATAAAGGCTCGTATATGAATGGTTCCCCCCCGGAGATCACAAAGAAGCGAACCCCCAGAGCCTTGGCCTCGTTGATTACCCGCTCCATCACCTCAGGGGGTAAATCGTCCGCCTTCGTATAATTACCGGCATAGCAGCCAGTGCACTTCAGGTTGCAGCGCATCGTTGGCGAGAAGACGATCACCGTAAGGCGCTGGATGCCATATTCGGTCTTGAAGCGGGCTATATCTGGATCATCCCGCCGGAAGAAGAGCCCAACGATCATCTTGGCCAAGAACTTTTTGCGCACGTTAGGGTGTACGTTCTTTAGGATGCGGCTCAAGAAGGTTGCGCCCGGTCTATCCTCTGCTAAATACCCCTTCAACCACTCGGCGATCATCTTCTGTTGGTGCCCATCGGCGATCCGGTCGAAGGTGAGGGCCAGCTGCCGATAGTTCTTTTCTGACGCGTGGGACAAAAGATTAAGAGCCTGGCTGACAATGCTTTCAGCTGTGGCTTGTTTTAGGCGGCTGTAAAGTCCTTCTCGTCGTGTGTTTAAAGTGACGCTCATCCTTCGATTCCTCCTCAACAGTTTGAGAAAGTATCTAGCTGGGGCTGTTGGTCGATGCCTCCTTAAGATAAGGGATGTTCCTCTCTCTTGATTTTCCATCGTCTCTAGCTGACTAAGGACCACCGCTGAGTCCCCCTGGTTGGTTTTGGCCGGCGCTGCAGTGAATCGACGAAGGCCTCCAACCTGGTGAGGAGTCCGGCACGGCCCGTCTGTTCATCGAGTACCAGGGTGAGGATCGGTATATTTACCCTTTCCTTCAGCTTGGGCATAATATTCTGAGCGACGATCTCCGGCATGCAGGTGAACGGTGCCAGCTGAATGACCCCATCGTAACCATCCTCCTCCGCCAGAACCGCTTGTCCTACCGTCTCACCGGACCAATACTTGAGATAAGGCTTTTCGGCTTTCCTTATGCGTGCTTTGTGTCCAAAGCCAAGGGCCTCCAGGATCAGCTCCGGCGAAAGGGTGAGCCATTCGCTCACCTGTTCGGCACGGTTCACCTCTACGCCCATCTTGCCCAATTCCACCTCAATGTCCTGGTTCACGTAGGGTTCGTGGACGACATAGATCTCGCCCACTATGCATACCTTAAGTGGTCTGCGATTGCGATCCATCGGTACGGCAGCCAGGTCTGCCTGGAACCTCTTCTTGAGGGACTTGAGAGCACTTCTCGTGCGCACCTTCTCCATCTCATTAAGAATCTGTTGCCAGATCTTATTCGCCGTACCCTTTTTCAACTCTCGAGCGCGCACATACTGCACTTGACGTTCAATTTCATCTACGTCATGGATCACCTCCAAACCTAAGAGGATAGCCGAAAGACACTGTCGGAAGGAGGCGCCGGACATCTCCTGCAACACATCGATTACCCCTTTGATGGTTCGGCCGCTTATTTCTGGTAGGGCCATCTGAAACTGGTAACCTAGATCGCGCAGGACCTGCTCCTGGAGCTTGTGATAGTAGCCATAGCGGCAGTTATTCGGCCCGCTCAGCTGGATAAGGGTATTCGCCCCCAGCTCCAGACCCTCAATATAGTTGCCCAGATTCAGCTTATAGGGCAGGCAAGCACCCTCCGGTGAGTATTTGACGGCCAGGTCCAGGGTGCGTTTACTACAGGGTGGTGGGACGATGGTCTCCACACCGATCTTATCGAAAAGGACCTTCAAGGCAACGCGCGTCGTTCCCATATGAGGGAAGGTCAATTTGACCGGGTGGGTGAGTATGGTGTGGCCGGGAGTGTAGAAGGATGGCGAGGAGAATTCGCCGCATGGATCGGTGCGCCTCTTCTCCACCATATCGACGAATGCTTCCAATCTCGTCACTAACCCGGTTTCGGCCGTGTGCTCATCGATAGTGAGCGAGAGCAAGGGGTTGTGCCTCTCCCGCTTGGCCGAGTGTTGAACGGCATCGATCATCATGGAATCAGGACCGCAGCCGAAGGCGCTAACCGTGATGACGCCATCAACCTTATGGCTGCGCAAGAAGTAGCCAGCAGCCCCGGTTATCTCTCGCTCATACATCCAGTAAGGTTCACCGATGACCTGTCTCACCCCCATATCCAGGTCATCACGCCCCAATGTATCAGCGGTCATCAGGTGAACCCCCAGCTTAGTTAACCTGGGGATGAGGTTGTTGTTGAGGTAATCGTCATAAGTGATATAAGGATGGCCCACGATGCCAACTGTTGCGCTCCTGGGCGGTGAGGTCTGCTGCCCTACTTTTCTCTCCGCCTCAGCGGAGGTGGATAACTGTTGCCCACAGGCTGCTTCTATCGCTTGAGGAAGTGAGATCCCCTGGCGGAGCAGCCTCAGGTAGATGGTATGAGTGCGGAGAGCGGACTCACAAGCGGCCAGGATTTGTTTTCTCCTGAAGCCCAATTGCTGTCCCAGGGCGAAAATCCCCTTATATATAGCCTGAGTGCCCTGGCTCATATCATAGCCCATATCTAACACGGGGGCCTTTTTAATTGCCCCTCGGACCATATCTGGCAGGGCGAAGAGCTTGACGCAGTTATAGAGGGGGGCTTCGATACAGCGCAGGCTGGGGACAAAGACGTAGTCGACCTTATCCTGCAGCCAGATGACGTGTCCGCAGAAGGCCTTGATCGGCAGGCATGTCTCAGCGACGACACAAGACATTCCAGTAGATAACATCTCCCGTGTCGTTGGAGGAGAGACGACAACGTTGACGCCGAGCGTCTGACAAAAAGAATGGGCCAATGGGTAGTAACGAAAGTAGTGCAAGGCCCGGGGTATGCCTATGGTCAACATAGGGACAGCCTCCAGGATACCTAAGGGATAACTCTGTAGCGATGCTTATTCACCGCTTCAAAAAGCCACCCCTACATAATAATGATACTCCCTTTGGGCAGTTTGTCAACTTGATTCCTCAGTCGATTTGTGTTATCCTTAAATAAATGCGGTTAGGGACCACCAAAATGGCTGAGAACATAAGGGAAGGAGATGCATTATGCCCGAGAGAAATCCAACGGACCTTTGCCCTCCGCACTACTGGGAGATCACCTCTATCAGGATAGATGGAATTTGTTATTACCACCACTACTGCTTGAAATGCCATATGGAGAAGGATATTCCCTTGGCCGCCACGGCCAGCGGGCGTTGGGTCACTCGAGAAACGAAGTCTAAGGGGTAATCGTTGGTAACCCTAGATAGTTTGAGCCAGGAGCAGGGGGAGGCGACCGCTGGTCGCCTCCCCCTGCTCTATGTATAGCCTATGGGGGTGTTGAATATTTCCCCTCAAATCCCCACAGGAGGCTCAAGATAGCCCTGCGGGCTTTATTTTGTATCCTTCCTGCGGAAGGAGGGCACATCCGAAAGACCCCTGCGCTCCCCTTGGAACCCCCGATGTTCAATACTCTCAGACTGTGGCCGTTGTTGGGATAGCCAACGCCGTGCTATAATCAATCTGGTGGGCATACCTACCCTCACTTCGCCTATCATTTTTACCTTACAGTGGGCGATATCTTTCCTTTGAGCCCGGCCTACCGAACATCTCAGGGACATCTCGCTTCTGGAAGGGGTAGCTCCTTTCCAAAACATATATTACGAGGAGGATATACGATGGATTTTCCCCGTGATCTAAGGTACACCAAGGAGCATGAATGGGTCAGATTAGAAGATGGTCACGCCGTCATCGGCATCACCGACTACGCCCAGAGCCAACTGGGCGATGTGGTGTACGTCGAACTGCCCAGTGTCGGCAGTGAGGTCAAGCAGTTCGCCACCTTTGGGGTGGTGGAGTCGGTGAAAACGGCCTCCGACCTCTACTGCCCTCTGTCGGGGCGGGTGACGGCCGTAAACGAACGATTGCAAAACGAGCCGGAGTTGGTCAATCAGGATCCTTACGGGGCAGGCTGGATGATCGAGGTCGAGATCGCTGCGCCGGACGAGTTAACGGCCCTGCTTACAGCCGAGGAATATGAGCGCTCCCTTCCAACCGGCTAGTCTGGTAATAAATAATCTGGGGGCAAGGGAATTTCGATGAGACGCGTCTTGCCTGTCTTCACTTTTGCCCATTTCACCTTGCACGTGTGCATGGGTATCCTCATTCCCTTATTGCCCCTCCTCAGGGATCATTTCCAACTGGATTATTTTCGGGCTGGGCTACTCTTTTCGGCCTACAGCCTGGTGTATGGCTTTGCTCACGTGCCTATCGCTGCAGCCTCTGATCGCTGGGAGATGGGCAAAAGGACTCTCATCTCTCTCGGATTACTCGGTGTGGCCTTGACCACCTTCGGCATTGGTCTCTCCATAGACTATCATCAGGTGCTGTTTCTGCTGGCCGTTATGGGATTCTTTGGCGCTGCCTATCACCCCCTGGCTGCTTCCCTTCTCTCCCAGATTGCCGGCCGCGAGCGGACGGGTCGATCCCTGGGCATTCACATCATTGGTGGTTCCTCGAGCTTCTTGCTCACCCCCATCATGGCCGGATCGATCGCCAGCCTGGCCGGTTGGCGGCCTGCCTTTCTCATTCTGGCTGCACCGGCCATTCTTGCCTCCTTCCTTTTCTGGAGATTGGTGCGTGCGCCAGAGGAGCAAGTCACCCGGAGGGCAGCGCTGGCTGACCCAGGTCAACATGTCCAGCTTCGTGAGATAGTGCAGATGGTAGGCATCATTGTGGCTATAGCCGTGATCACGCAGGCTATCACCTCTGGGGTGAACTCTTTCTTGCCCCTCTATTTAGTGGATAAGCACGGTGTTTCCCCGGTTTACGCGGGTATGATCGTAGGGGTCGTCCTCGGCTCGGGCATCGTGGCCGGTCCATTGGGCGGCACGCTCTCGGACCGCTTCGGCCGCAAGCCCCTTATCGTCCTCTCCGTGGCCCTTACCGGTCCCCTATTATATTTGGTGACCCTCTCCCCGTATGGTCCTGTCCTGATTGTCGTGATGGTTCTCTACGGCATCACGTCTATGGTCAGGATGCCTGTCCTGGAATCGATGATCGCCGATATTGTGCCTTGGGAACAGCGGGCTACCTTTCTCAGCTTCTATTACTTTCTCGTGCAGGAGACGGGAGGCGTAGTCACGCCAGCCGTCGGTTATCTTATTGACCAGCTCAGCTTGGATAGCGTCTTCGCCTGGTTGGCCCTGGTAGCTATCGGGTCATCTGGCCTGGCCTTCCTTATCAGAAGAAAGGTGTGATCGCATATGACCACTTACAACTTCGCCACTTATCTCTCCCCCTTCACCTGGCGCTACGGTAGTGAGGAGATGCGCCATCTGTGGTCAGAGGGGTATTTCCGGTGCCTTCTCCGTCGTATCTGGGTCGCCCTGGCTGAGGTGCAGGCCGAGGTGGGGCTGGTTTCTCCAGCGGAGCTGGCTGACCTGCGGGCTCACGCTGACCAGATCGATGTACAGCGAGCCCTTGAGATCGAAGAGAGGGTACAGCACGATCTGGTAGCCGAGCTGAGGACCTTCGCCGAGCAATCCCCCCTCGGCGGTGGCCGTCTCCATATGGGAGCTACTTCGGCTGATATCTCAGACAACGCCGAGATGCTGCGGATAAGAGAGGCTCTGGGGCTCATCGAAAGGCGTCTCGCTGCCCTCCTGAAGACCTTCCTGGCCAGGATCGAGGGGTACAAGGCTGTCGTTTGTATGGGCTATACCCACCTTCAGCCCGCCGAACCGACTACCATCGGCTATCGCCTGGCTGTCTATGGTCAGGAACTTTTGGCCGATTTGGAGGAGTTATGGGCCACCAGGGCGATGGTCAAGGGTAAGGGGCTTAAGGGGGCCGTCGGCACATCGTCTGCTTATACCCGTTTGCTTGAGGAGCGGGGGATGAGCGCCGCGGAGATGGAAAAGAAGGTCATGGCGAAATTAGGTCTTCCCTACGTCTTGGTCGCTACTCAGGTCTATCCCCGCAAGTTCGATTGGCTTGTGCTGAACGTCCTGGCTTCTATTGCTGAGTCCCTTCATAAGTTCGCCTTTGACCTGCGCCTCCTTCAGTCGGCAGGCTTTGGCGAAATGGCCGAACCATTTGGCCGGGAGCAGGTTGGTTCCTCAACGATGGCCTTCAAACGCAATCCCGTCATCTCCGAAAGAATCTGTTCGTTGGCCCGCTTCATACGCGGGCTACCGCAGGTGGCTTGGGACAATGCGGCTAACTCCCTTTTGGAACGTACCCTGGACGATTCGGCTAATCGTCGTCTGCTTCTGCCGGAGGGCTTCCTGGCCACAGATGAGCTTCTCCTTCTGGCTCAGAAGGTTATCGAGGGGTTGGTCATTTATGAGGAACAGCTGAAAAGGAATTTGGATGCTTACGGGCCCTTCATCAGTACAGAAGCGCTCCTTATGGAGCTGGTTAAGGCTGGGGCTGACCGACAGGAGATGCACGAGCTTATTCGCCAGTACGCTATGCAGGCCTGGCAAGCGGTTTGGAAGGGTGAGCCTAATCCTCTCCCCGCCTTGTTGAGCCAGGAACCGCGGATCGCTGCTCACGTCCCCCAACCGCTTCTGGCCAGGCTCCTGGATACGGCTACCTACATCGGTGATGTCATGGACCGTTGTGAGAGATTCATAGCGCAGGCGCGGCAAACGCTGGCCACCGCGTCCTAATAGACAGTCAAGGAGAGGTAAAACGGTGGAACCTTTGGTGCCAATTATTTTGGGCTCCTCTGCGGATTTGGAGCGAGGTCGGGAGATAGCTGAGATCTTGCGTCGCTTTGGTGTGTCCTCCAAGATTCACATTGCCTCAGTGCATAAAACAGCTGCTCATCTCCTGGCTATGCTCCGCGATTATGAGCAGGCGAACAAAAGTATAGTTTATATTGCCGTTGCTGGGTTATCTAACGCCTTAGCCGGGATGATCGATGGGCACAGCTTGGCGCCAGTCATCAGCTGTCCTCCCTATGGGGAACGTTATGCCGGGTTGGATATATTTTCTTCGCTGCGGATGCCCAGTGGGATAGCCTGTGTCACTGTATTGGAACCAGAGGCGGCGGCACTAGCAGCGATTAAGATTCTCAGTCTACAGGATGAGGGCTTGCGCACGAAATTGAGGGGATATAAACAGGGACTGGCCGATGAAGTCATCGCTGCTGACCAGGAGGTGGGCGGCCGCTAAGGAGGAAATTTAAGAAGGAACAGGGGCGGTCAAGGAGGAGGGCGCCGCCCCACTACTTGGGGTGAATCGCGCTAGCCCAGAGCCAACCCCCCTTCTCTTAAGGGGTAGTCCAGAAGGGGGTCACCCCTTCTGGGTGGGTCCTAGGGCTCCGCCCTAGCCTATAATTCCCCCCTTCTCCCGCTGGGAGAAGGGGGCAGGGGGATGAGGGAATATTCAAAGGAGGACAATCAATGTCAGTTACAGCCATCATCGGAGCACAATGGGGTGATGAGGGGAAGGGTAAGATAATCGACCTTCTGGCCCAGGAGGCCGATTTCGTCATCCGCTTCAACGGTGGGGCCAACGCCGGGCACACCGTCGTAAACGAATACGGTATCAGTAGATTTCACTTAATTCCTTCGGGTATCTTTAACCCCAGGGTCACCTGTATCATTGGGGGAGGGGTGCTCGTTGATCTGGAAACGCTGCTTGAGGAGATCGAGTCCCTTAGAGAGAAGGGTGTGGATACGACCGGACGGCTCCTCGTTTCTCAGCGGTGTCATGTGGTTATGCCCTATCACCGTTTGCTCGACCGTTTGTATGAGGCGGCCAAAGGGAAGAGCAGCGTAGGTACGACCGGACGAGGGATCGGCCCCACTTATGCCGATAAGGTGAGTTACAATGGCATTCGTCTGGCCGATATGGCCGATGAGTCGGTCTTCGCGGAGAAGCTGGGGATGCAGTTGAGCGTCAAAAACAGGCTTATCGCAGCCCTTGGCGAAGAGCCACTCTCCCTTGAGCAGATCTTCTCGCAGTACAGGTCCCTCTATGCGGTGCTGGCTCCTTTCATCTGTGAGCCGTTTCCTATCGTACAAAAGGCCCTCGCTGAGAACAAAAGGATCCTTCTGGAGGGTGCTCAAGGTACGCTCTTGGATCCCGATTGGGGCACCTATCCTTTCTGCACTGCTTCAACGACACTGGCTAATGAGGGTACCAGTGGAGCCGGCATCCCGCCCGCCGAGATAAAACGGGTTGTGGGAGTAGTCAAGGCCTATACGACACGAGTGGGGCACGGACCCATGCCTACCGAGCTCAGCGACGAGACGGGCGAACTGCTGCGCGAGTTCGGGGCGGAGCGAGGTGTCACTACCGGCCGACCGCGTCGCTGTGGGTGGTTCGACGCTGAGATCGCCCGTTTCAGTGCCATGCTCAACGGTTTCACGGAGATGGCCCTGACCAAATTAGACGTCCTTGACCAATTCGCCGAGATCGAGATCGCCGTAGGCTATGAGGTGGATGGAAAGCGCGTCCATTATGTGGATGGCGATGCCCAATTCCTCAGCCATTGTCGGCCCATCTATGAGAAGATGCCCGGCTGGCGGACCTCGATTCAGGGAGCGAAAAGCTTCGCTGATTTGCCCTCAGCCGCCCAGGATTACGTGCGACGCCTCGAGGAACTAATCGGTGTTCCGATCACCATCGTCTCGGTCGGTCCAGAACGAGGGCAGACGATCAGGAGGTGAACGTTATGGTGCCTATAGTCTCCTTTGTGGGGAAATCCGATGTGGGGAAGACGACATTTCTGGAGAAGGTCATCGCTGAGCTGAAGAGGCGAGGACGCCGCGTGGCCGTTATTAAACACGATGTCCACGGCTTCGCTATCGACCAACCTGGCAAGGATAGCTGGCGCCTCGCCCAGGCTGGTAGCGATGTAGTGGTCATCTCCTCACCTGACAAGGTGGCTCTTATTATGCAGACGCCTCAGGAGATGTCGCTAGATGAGTTGCGGAGTCAAATGATTCAGAACGTTGATATCATCCTGACCGAGGGCTATAAGCAGAGCGATAAGCCGAAGATAGAGGTCTCCCGACGGGAGGTTGGTCAGGAGCTACTCTGTAGCCCAGAGGAACTCCTGGCCATCGTCACTGATCAAGGGGTTGCCCTGGATGTGCCTCAGTTCGGCCTGGATGATGCCGCTGGGGTGGTGGATCTCCTGGAGGGAGAGATAGCCAGACAACAGAAGGAGGCCGCGGTGACCCTTGAAGTGGATGGGTGCTCTATCCCTCTGAACGCCTTCGCTCGGAGCATCTTTCAAAAGACTATCCTGGGTATGGTCTCCGCCCTGCGCGGCACAGCCGGAGCAAGGGAAATTCGTCTGAAGGTTGAGGCACTAGAAGAGGCCTCCAGCCTGTTCTAGGAAGGGCCCACGACGGCGATCGTTCCTGCACCTGGATGAACGATGAGAGCTCCACTTACAGTCATAGTCTTAGCCGGCGGTAAGAGTTCCCGCCTGGGGGTCGACAAGGCCCTCTTGACCCTGGGTCGAGACCGTCCTTTATTACAGCATGTCATAGAGAGGTTGCGTGGGATAGGAGACGAGGTGATCATTGTCAGTAATTCGGCCGATCACAGGCAGCCTGGAACCATTTTAGTGGAGGATATCTACCAGGAGATGGGCTCACTGGGTGGCATCTACAGTGGGTTGTTGTCAGCCAGTTTTCAGCACGCCCTGGTGGTGGCCTGTGATATGCCCTTTTTGAATCAGGGTTTGCTTCGCTATATGGCTGAACTGCCTCGTGATTACGATGTCCTCATCCCTCGGGTTGAAGACAATTTGGAACCCCTCCACGCTATCTATGCCAAAAGTTGTTTAGAGCCCATCCACGATCTCTTGAGGGAGGGGAACCTCAAGATAATCGACTTCTTCCCTGAGGTGCGCGTTCGTTATCTTGAGGAAACAGAGATCGACCCTTACGATCCTGAACACCTCTCCTTTTTTAACATCAATACGGCTGCTCAGCTCCGCCAGGCGGAGGAGATCATCCGCGCCCGTATGTCCTGAGGTGGCCGATGGAGCTGCTTCAGCAGGGAGCACGCCAGCTGGGATTCTTGCTCACTGAACCACAGCTGGAGATGTTTCGGCTCTATTACGAGGAGCTCATCGCTTGGAATCGGCGCATCAATCTGACGGCCATCACTGATTTGGCTGAAGTGCAGGTGAAGCACTTCCTAGACTCTCTCACCTGTCTGCTGGCCTTCCCGTCGGAGGCTGTGTCCCTGGCTGCTGGTCCAGAGGGCTGGTCGCCCCCGGCGGAATCCCCTAAATGGCGTGTCATCGACATCGGTAGTGGTGGTGGCTTCCCCGGTCTGCCTCTCAAAATTTTCCGTCCAGAACTGGAAGTGACGCTCGTAGACTCTGTAGCCAAGAAGACCGCCTTCCTGCATCATCTGGTGGCGAGGCTGCGACTGAGCGATGTCTCTATAATCACAGCGCGAGCCGAAGAGATAGGACATCGTCCGGAGCAGCGGGAACAGTATGATATCGCTCTTTCCCGAGCGGTGACGATACTCCCTACCCTGTTGGAATATTGTCTGCCCCTGACCAGGGTGGGAGGACGTTTCATCGCTCCAAAGAAAATGGGCATCACGGCGGAGCTTAAGGCGGCGGCGCGGGCTTTAACTCTCCTTGGCGGGCGACTGCGCGAGCCAGTGGTGTTCGAACTGCCCATCATCGCCGAACAGAGACAGTTGGTCGTCGTTGATAAGGTGCAGTCCACACCTCGGTCTTATCCCCGCCGTCCGGGTATCCCGGCCAAACGGCCATTATAAAGGGGAAACGCCCTCATCCCCCTGCCCCCTTCTCCCAGCGGGAGAAGGGGGATTAGAGGCTAGGGCAGAGCCCTAGGACCCACCCAGAAGGGGTGACCCCCTTCTGGACTACCCCCAGCGCTCCCTTGTTCACCCTCTAACCTTAGCGGTTCGTGACCCAGCAAGACCTGGAAACGGTTCTGCTTATCCTCTAGATTCACTTGGGCTGGCGTGACGAGGAGGTTCACTTTGCCTTCTCCAAGGCGCAGATTGTATAAGTCGATCCTCGCAAGCCATTGGGGGAGCGTAGGGCGCAGGTAGAGTCGACCATTTGCGGCATCAGGGCGTAACCCAAGCAGGGTTTGGGCTAAGAAGATCATACCCCCGGTAGCCCAGGCCTGAGGGCTACAGGAGATAGGGTACTCGCCGGGCATTGAAAAGTAGCGCAGGTCTCGCTGGAACCCACAGAAGAGTTCAGGTAGACGGTTGTAGCGAAAACGGAGGCCGGCCTGAAAGATACCATTAATCACCTGGTTGGCTTCGCCATCGAACCCATAGCGTTTCATCCCTGCGGCGATAAGGGAGTTGTCGTGAGGCCAAATGGATCCGTTGTGGTAGCTCATTGGGTTGAAATTAGGGTAATGGCTGCTGAGTGTGCGTATCCCCCAACCGCTGAACATATCCTCGGCCATGAGGCGTTCTACCACCAGCCGGGCTCGGCCCGGCTCTATGATGCCTGACCAGAGACAGTGCCCTACATTGGAGGTGACGGCTGGGATCGGGCGCTTGAGGCCATCTAGTCCCTGAGCATAGAACTGTTCCTCTTCCAGCCAGAAATCAACATTGAACTTCGCCTTGAGACGTTGAGCAGCCGTGATCAGACGATCGGCCCATTCCCCCTCCCCCCTGCGTCCAAACAGGGTGGCCAGGCGCACTTCGGCGTCATAGACATATCCTTGCACCTCGACGGCGGCGATGGGAGGCTCCGCCAGGGAACCGTCCGGGAGGACGTAGGAATCCCAGGAATCCTTCCAGGCCTGATTACGCAGCCCGCGCCTGGACAACGTCCTGTATTCCACGTAACCATCACCGTCCAGATCCCCATAGCTATCGATCCAATCCAGGGCTTTTTTGACGGCCGGCAGGAGCTCGCTATATAAATCGGTGTCGTCTAGCCAGTCCATCACTTCGGCGAAGAGGATGAGGAAGAGGGGTGTAGCATCGATGCTGCCATAGTAGGGGATGTGGGGTATCTGGCCATAGGTGGCCATCTCCCCCCGGCGGATCTCATGTAGTATCTTACCCGGCTGCTCATCCCGCCATTCATTTACCTCTTTACCCTGATGCTGAGACAGGAAGCGCAGGGTGCCCACAGCGATGTCCGGGTTAAGGATCAGGGTTTGGAGGGAGGTGATGAGTGCGTCTCGGCCAAAGGGAGCGGCGAACCAGGGGATGCCGGCTGTCGGAAATAGACCGGTCGGAAAGGTATTCAACAGGGCGCGCAGGTCTATCTCCCCACGATTCACCATGCGGTCGAAGATCTCGTTATCCGTCCTTATTTGGGTGCAGGAGGTGAGCCATTGCTCATATGATTCCCGCAGCTCTTTAGCCTCCGCGTCAAAAGAGGCGCGCTTTGGCTGCTCTCCAGCTACCGTCGGGATGACATAGAAGGTAATGGCATAGGGTTTGTGGGGCTGAAGGACCAGCTGGAAGACCAAGCGGACACAGGGTGGTCGTGGTTCGCTGGTCGAGACGGTGGCCGTTGTGCTCGCTGATGGTGGTGCACAGATAACCTCCGGCTCGCCCCCGGGCAATATTTCGGCACGGGTGTAAGAATATTCAAAGGTGATCTCTGTGCGCCGCTCGATGCCATCCAGTCCGATATAGCGTAGCGAAATGGTAGAATCACCAACGATAGGGGTCAGGATCTGACCGCGATGTTCCTCTACAGTGGGAGTCCCCCCAACCTCTCGTTTCATCCCGCGCACCTCGAACATATCCTTGAAGTCGGCTCCCAGGATGAGGCTTAACTCTACCGGGATGGGGAAGCTCTTGTAATTGAACAGGCCGAGACGCTCCTGGAGCCCGCCATCGATGAAGCGATTGCGGCGGACACTGATACTTTGGGGATTGATTAACTCGCCGTTCTCCTGAGTCAGGGGAGGATTAGTGAGCTGGAGGTTGCCCATAAAGTTCTGTTCGCTGGAGGAGTTCAGGAGGATCGGCTGGGCGCCGTTTATAGTGAACTCGAATATGCTCAGGAAGCGTGTATCCAGATAGTATAACCCCAGACCTTGAGTATTATTGTGGGGGACATCCCCCAATTCATCGCTAACGAGGAAGACCTGATCCTCCGCCAGCACCAGCTTTTCCATAGCCATAACCTTGTGATCCTTCCCTTAATGAACCTCAGATAGGGCTTTTTCACCGAAGAAAACAACCTGCATCATTCTACCACAACCCCCTCCTTTCGAGGCATTGCTCAGCATTGTTAGCCTCTTTCTTACTGTAAGTCCGCCGAAGGGGGAATGACCCCTAAAATCCGCCTTCGGTGGGTTCAAGGTAGCCCTTAAGTTAGGCCAATATCTCTGCCACTTGCTGCTCTCGCTCGACGGTGGTCAACAGGAGAAGCCGATCATCGCGTTCCAGGGTCAGGTCTGCTTTAGGGAAGAGCACTCTACCTGCCCGCAGAACTGCCACACATACTATATCCTCAGGCAAGCCAAGCTGGCTTACCTGTCTTTTGATAGCCTTCGAGCCCTCAGTGATAGGCTTCTCGACCAGCGCTACGTCGCCCTCGCGCAACTTTAACAAGGTGACCAGGTCTCCCAGGGTCATCTCTTCCTCGAGTAGATGCGCTATCAGCGTGACCTGGTTGATGGCGATGTCCACACCCATATCCTTGCCGAACATCCACTCGTTCTTGGGATTGTTGACCCTGGCCATCACCCGTGGGACCAGAAACTCGAATTTCGCCAGAGTTGCCGCAACCAGGTTATCCTCATCTTCGCCCGTAACAGCGATGAACACGTCGGCGCCACGTGTCCCAGCCTCAGCCAAAACTTTAGGGTCATCCCCGTCGCCCTCCACCACTTTGACGCCCACCTCCTTCGCCACCGTTGCGGCCACGGCGGGGTTCTTCTCGATAATCACCACCTTCTGCTTATCGCCCAGGAGCATCGCCGCCAGGTGACGCCCGACCAGTCCTCCACCGATGATCACGACGAACATTTCCTTCCCTCCTACCTAGGTGAGAGCATGCTCTCGAGCCGCGGCAATGCCGTGGCCAATACAGCGACCAGGACTCGGTCTCCTTTGACAAACTTCGTCATCGAGCTAGGAATGAAAGCTGTTCCCCCACGAACTACGGCCACTACCTGCGTTTCCCCGGGGATGGTTATATCTTTAACCGCTACCCCGGCTATCAAGGGGCTGATCTCCGCCTCCACCACTTCCACCTCGCCGTTGGCGACGGTGACGACGCTGGTGAGGCCGGTATAGGTCAGTAACTCCCAAATCTTGTTTGCACCCCAGACGGTGGTGGATATGGTTGGCACCCCCAGCCTGCGATAAATGTCCGCCCGCAAGGGGTCATAGATTCGCGTGACCACGCGTGGTACCTTGAAACGGTTCCTCGCCATCGCCGCCAGCACATAGTTGGTGTTATCCCCAGCAGTCACACTGGCGAAGGCGTCCGCCATTTGAATGCCGGCCCGCTTGAGCACATCCTGATCAAAGGCATTGCCCTCGATGGGAGTACCCCTGAAGCTGCTTGGCAATCTCTTGAAGGTAGCTGCGTTGCGGTCGATTATGGCCACATTGTGTCCATCAGTTGAAAGGATTGTAGCCAGCAGTGCTCCCACTCGGCCACAGCCGACGATGACCACTCGCATTTCTATCACCTCCCTTCCAGTCTTTTCTCGCTGCGACGTACATACCACTTCCTGGCCTCATCGGCCAGAAACACGAAGGGTCCGAAGAAGATAGCAATAGCCCATTCCTCAAGACCAAGCGGATGCATGCCAAAGAATGACGCCAACGGTGGGAAGTAAAGCAAGGCCAGAGTGAGGGCCAGCTCGAATAGTATACCCCACAGAACCCAGCGATTGGTGAATAGACCCACCTGGAACACCGACACCTTGTTGGTGCGTGAAGCAAACACGGTACCCACTTGCGTCATCACGATCCCGAGGAAGGCCATCGTACTAGCCTTGAGATACAGTGCGTCGCTAGGTGGCAGATCTACACCCCATGTCCAGCCACCTCGAAATAGCACCCAGAAGAATCCACCCATCACGAATATAGACTCGATTATGCCGAAAAAGAGATAGGCCCGCAGGAGGATGGGTGCGGTTAGCAAGTGCTCCCTTCTTGGCCTTGGCGGCCGCTCCATGATGCCTGGTTCGGCTGGCTCCACGCCCAACGCCAGCGCTGGCAGGGTCTCGGTACCAACGTCGATAGCTAGGATCTGCAGTGCAGTGATGGCTAGGGGAATGCGAAAGAGGGCGAAGGCCACGAAGGGCACCGCTTCCGGACCCAGGTGGGCGAAGATATAAATTAGGAACTTGCGGACGTTATCGTACACCCTTCTCCCTTCCTCAACAGCTCTCTCAATAGTGGCAAAGTTATCGTCGACCAAGATCATCTGAGCCGCTTCCTTCGCCACGTCGGTGCCCGTGATCCCCATAGCGATGCCGATATCGGCCTTCTTCAAGGCCGGCGCATCGTTCACTCCATCGCCCGTCATGGCGACGGTCTCGCCAAGGGACTTGAGCTCTGTCGCAATGCGCAGCTTATGCTCAGGTGTGGTGCGGGCAAAGATGATGTTCCGCTCTTGCAAGGCCTTGCGGAGATCCTCAGATGACATTTGGTCCAGGTCGGCCCCCGTAACGATGCGGGTACCTTCCCCTTTCACGAGCCCTATCTTTGTGGCAATAGAAATAGCCGTCAATCCGTAGTCGCCGGTGATCATATAGACCTTTATCCCTGCACGATGGCACAGCTTTATGGCCTCAGCGACCTCAGGACGCGGTGGATCCATCATGGCCATCAGTCCGATAAAGACGAGCTCTCGCTCGACCTGCTCCACAGAGCGGTAGTCGCTGCCCTCTGGCAGCGTCCGGTAAGCAACGCCTAAAACGCGCAAGGATGCCAGCGCAAACTCGTCGTTTTGCTCCGTTATCGTATTCCTGAGTTCATCAGTGAGAGGTACTACCTGGCCGTCGAGCAAGATCCGGGAGCAAATCGCCAGGACTTCCTTTGGAGCGCCCTTCACATACGCCACTAGCCCGTTTTCTTCACGATGGATGGTAGTCATCCGCTTACGGCCAGACTCGAAGGGCAACTCGTATATACGCGGGTTAAGCTGTAGTTCCTGCTCATAGTCAAGGTTTCCCTTGCGTGCGGCAACGAGCAATGCGCCCTCGGTCGGATCACCGACGATGCGCCACTTTTCCCGGAGGCCAGAAGGAGGAACCAGACGAGCATTATTGCAGAAGCTGGCGGCGCGAAGCAGGAGGTGTAACCTGCAGGTTACTTCGGGGTCCGCTGGTCGCCTATCGATCCTGAAATCGCCCGCTGGCTCATAGCCCGTGCCGGTCACCGTAATCTTTTGTCTGTCTGCCCATATCTCGCGCACGGTCATCTCGTTCTGCGTCAGCGTGCCTGTTTTATCGGTGCAAATGGCTGTGACCGAGCCCATCGTTTCCACGCCAGAAAGTCGCTTAACGAGGGCATTCTTGCGTGCCAGCGTGCTCACCCCTACGGCGAGGGCCAAGGTCAACGTGGGCAGAAGACCTTCAGGTACATTGGCAACGATCATGCCGATAGCAAAGATCACAGCGTCAGTAGCCGACAATTGGGCCAGAGATGCTCCGACGAGGAAGAAGACAACTCCACCAAGGAGGGCTATCGCCGCCACCTTCAAAGCGATGTTACTAACTTCTACTTGTAGCGGACTGGGCACCACTTTTACACCTTGAGTGAGACGGGCGATCTGGCCAAACTGCGTATTCATCCCCGTGGCAAAAACCACCCCCCGACCAGAGCCGAAGGCGACCGACGTTCCAGCGAAGACAATGTTGGGGATCTCGCTGAGAGGCACCTGCCTTTCGGGCACCGCATCGGCCGTCCTGCGCACAGGCTCAGACTCGCCTGTGAGCGGCGCGTTATTGGTTCGGAGCTCAACCTCCTCGATAAGACGGGCATCGGCAGAGATGTTGTCGCCCACGTCAAGCACGATCACGTCACCAGGTACGAGCTCTCGCGCTAAGATCTCCTTAATCTCGCCATTACGGAGGACGCGCGCCTTGGCCGGCAATAGCTTCCTTAGCGCCTCAACAGCCTTCTCGGCCTGATACTCTTGAAAGAAGGAGAAAAGCGCGTTCAGGACGATGACGGCGATGATGGCCCAGCCAAGGGCGTCGGACCCTGAGATGAAAGCCAGCGCTGCGCTGGCCCAGAGGAGGAGGGCGAAAACCTGGTAAAAGTTGGCCAGGAACCGGAGGATAAGGGGCGTTTTTGCCGCTTCCTCTATCTCGTTCGGGCCGTACTGCTCCAGGCGCTGTTTGGCCTCTTCGTCAGTCAAACCGCGCGGCGTGGTACCGAGAGCTGCATATACCTGGCTTGCTGAGAGGGTGTATATTGCCTCACAAGCATTTCGGTTCAGTGCTGGATTGTCGCTCAATCCCCATAGCCTCCCTAATCTCGACCGAGTATAGCCCGCAACCGTCCCACTGTCAACGCGGCGTACGGAGGGTGTGGTGTGGTGCGACCCAGATCTAACCGCGTCCAGAAAGAGCAAGGAGGGAGAAAGGGGGTTAGCTGAGGGGTCTAAGGGGTGTCCAAGGCACGACGAAGGAGCTAAGCGTCCCGACACAGGCTGAGAAGGAGCCGCAGCCGGGGATAGAGGCACGCAGGTCCAGCATCATTCATCAATATAGTAATCACTCTCATGTCCAGGGAGTAGCCATTGACCTGCTCTTCCGTGGACACGCGGTTGTAGATGCCGACTCGCTTAATCTGGCGTTGAGGGAGCCATTTTTTCACAGGGTCTACTCCAATGAGAAGGGGTGCACTGGATCACAGTCAATGGAACGCTTTTGCGCAATTCGTTGTTAATGAGTATTTTAAACGCATATTGCCCAAAGCGATCAAACCTTAAATTATTTAATTGAATAACATGATTAATCCCGACTCTCTCACCGAGTGGGGGTTGGCCAAACTGCAAACTACCTTTGATAGAGAATAGCCCAGTTCCATCCGCATCTGTCAGCTCAACTTCAACCTTATGTTCTCTATCAGCTTCTGCTCTGTCAGCCTCAAGTGTCATTATTAACTGCATTTGGGGATGTATAGCAGGCACACTTTGTACATTAATGCGATCAAAAATACCCAATATATTCAATTTGCCTTCTCGCGAAACATTGGCATAATCAGCTAATAAAGCTAAAGCAACTTCCATAGTTCTCTCCTGTCTCAGTTACGGAATGGCGGCAAACCCTCCGCGTGTTTACAAAGCGCCGAAGGCATCTGAGCGAGCGTAGCGAACCGCAAACACCCTGGTAGCCGCAGTTAGACATGCCACACACAACCGCATCCTTCAAGTGTCTTGAGATAGTAAATTCAGGCCGTCGTGATCCGAGCGATAACGTCGTTCCATGCCACTTTTAGGGTAGAGGGAACACCCTCAGCCGAGAGTCGATCCAGCATAACGTGATTGAACATTCCCCTTCCTTTCTTCCCTAACGTGGCTAGCGTCATGAGTATCCAGTTCTTTATTTCCAGAAAACTGACTTCATACCCCTGCGAAAAGTATCGCCGTGCTTGGCGTACAGCATCCTCCTACGGCTGAAGGTCTCACAAAAAAGAGGTAATCCTCAATCCCTTGTGGAGCAATCTTTGTGTTAAAGGTAGCTACTACTCTGCTCTTGTCTACCGGTCTTTCCGTAATCTCGGCTGCCAGGAGTATAGTATCCCCGCTCTTGATCGTTACATCGCCACCGGCGCCGGAAGGGCGATCGGCGACGTTTATGCCTTGGGATTCAATTTGCCAGGACAGACCAAAGGAATCTCTTATCGCTTCAAAGGCAGCCTCGACTAGGATGACCGGAAATCTTCCACCGCTCAGCGTTGATAGCAAACCTGTGATCAGATCATCGTACTGTTCGAGGCTGATCCGTTGAAGCCTGGAAGGAGGAATGTCAACTTCTCGCCGCAGTTCAAGAAACCTGAAAAGAAGATAGCGGAGGAAGGCCAGGAGATTGGCATCATTGTTCTCCCCTGCTACGTAATCAATCAAGGACAGAAGCGCATCGAATCCTTCCTTATCTCGCAAGCCATCACGAGTACTGCTGTCAAAGCCGACAGAGCGACGGAAGGTAGAAAGAAATGGCCCTCGAGAGCTGGGAACACGCTTATCTTGAAGAAAGGGGTTTACAACTCTCTCGTCGAGAGTTCGCCCATTGTAGGCATGGGGCCCCTGATTTACGTATGGTTTGTGAATATCAATAGCCCTGTCTTGAAGTCGAGCGATCACACAGCCCAGCAAAACTTCCCGGTAGGCCTGAGTTTGAGACCGAAAGATTATGTCAAAGTGGGGCATCAGGGAAGATTTACTTTGCTGAGATGTTCCCTGCAAGAATTGGGATTCGACTTCAGCGAACTCGCGGTCGAGAAGATTCCTCGCAGCGTTATAGTCAATCGGGGGCATCTGCGGGCACGCTTAGTAGTTCATCCAAAGCGCTTCCATCCGGGGTTTCTTAACCGAGTGACATATCTTTGTTGGAGCGTCATAGCGCCTGAAGTCTTTATAGAGTTCGTCCATCAGATCGCAGCGATAACCCGAGACAGCAACCATCCCCCTGACCTGGTGAAGAACCTGAGCCAACTCTACGTGATCCTGGTCGGTCATTTCGTATCCATATGCTTTATCATCGCCTCGGGCATCGTGGGGATAAGGAGGGTCGCAGTAGAATAAAGTATCCTTATTGTCGTAAAGGCGTATCACTTCAATTGCTGGCCTGTTTTCGATCTGGACTCGAAGAAGACGCTCAGCAATTTCCGGTAACATCTCAACGCTACCAAGCCAGCGTGAGACAACGCCTGACATCCCTGCTCGGGTCGTGTTCTTGCAGTTTGCCCAGCGTCCTATAGAGGCGGTTTGCGCTAAGCCTGTCCTAGCCTGGCGAGCTCGGATGAAGAAACGCCTAGCACGCTCTAGGTCAGAGATTTTTCTACCATTTGTTGAACAAGCAATGAAGAATTCCTCTCTTGAAAATGGAGTCAAGGCGATGGCATTCAGGAGACGATCCGTATTGTTTCTAAGTACGCGGAAGAAGTTGACTACTTCTCCGTCTATATCGTTAAACGTTTCGACCGGAGATGGGTCCCTGTTCAAGAGAACTGCTGCTGATCCGCCAAACGGTTCGCAGTAGTGGTGACACTTTGGAAGAAGTGGAAGCAGCCAATCTAAGTGGGAATACTTGCCGCCATACCACCCGAAGGCGATAAGTTTTCTGCGCGGTCTCACCTCCAGGCCATTCCCAAAGAGAGGTAAGTTCTTAGGCGGTGCATTATCAAGGTAGATCGGCGAAGGCCTGCCAGGCACGTTGTCACCTCCTTTCCGAGTCCATATCGTTTACTTTAGGTTTAATCATATCACCTTCTTGCCAGGTGTCAAACGCTTGCTGTGCGGAGGGATGCGTCCAAGAGTTCGCAGTTGCAAGTGGGGGAAAAAAGCGATAGGCTCTCATATAAGAGAAACCAAATACTTACAGAGGAGAGCCTATGCCGACGATCGAATTGACCGCCAAAGTAATTATATCACTGGACGATCCGAGTGTCGCCTCTTTGGAGGGGCAAATCCATTCCCAGTTGCGTAAGGTGGCGAAAGCAGATGCTGGTCAGGGCCTGTCAGGAAGTGGAGCAGCGCACTCTGGAAGAAAAAGGGAAGACGGTGAAGCGCCAACGGCTAGAGCAGCGTCAACTCCTCACCCGCTTTGGGTGGGTTAGGTTACAGCGCTGGCGGGTGAAGGAGGGCCCTGATCACACCGAATGCCCCCTGGATGGAGTGCTAAGCTTGGAATCTCGTCAGCATGTCACTCCTTGGGTGAAGGAGCGAGCCCTCTACTTCGTGACCCAACTGCCCTTCCGTCCCTCAGCAGCCATATTTTCGGAAGAGGTAGGCGAGGAAGTAAACCATCGCATGCTATGGTGGATGGCCCAGAGGGAGGGAGAGAAGATAGTGGCCAAAGAGGAAGAGGAGTGGAAGGCGGTATTTGAGGAGGGGGTGGTGCCGGAACGAGATGAGAAGGAACGGGAGATCGTGGTATCGGAGGTAGATGGGATTATGTTGAAAGCGCAGGGGGAAGCGGAGGATCGCTTTGAGGTACGCCTGGGGGTGCTGTTCAGTGGGCGAGAGTTGGAGAGTGAGACGGCGAAGCACAAACGGTACAGGCTAGTGGAGCGGGTGAGGTATGGTGGGGTAGAGGAGGCAGAGGAATTTGGGGAGAGGCTGTTTCTGAGGGGAGAGAAGCATCTGGGGTTGAGTCGGGCCAAGCATGTGCTATTGGTAGGTGATGGAGCGTCGTGGATAGAGCCCCTAGCGGGAGGGGATCGGTACAAAGCCGTCTATCAGTTGGACTGGTGGCATTTAGAGCGGAAGATCTGGGAGTCCTTCGGGGCCAAGCCCGAGGTGGCGGAGCATCTGGTGGGGTGTTTGCGGCAACGCAGGGCGGAGGAGATCTTGCGGGCGGTGAAGTTACGGCTAGCCTTGGGAGAAGGGGTGCGAGAGCGGCTGGAGGACTTACAAGGGTACTTAGAGGGCAATTGGCAGGGGTTGTACGGCGTGGACCTGCTGAGGGCGCACTTATCGGCGGAAGGGCAGAAGGTGCTAGTAGTGGGAAGTGGGGCCATCGAGAAGCAGGCTGACCTGGTGATCAAGCGGCGGATGAAGGGGCAAGGGATGCGTTGGACGAAGAAGGGGGCGAACCATCTGCTGAAGTTGAGGTTGCGTTTCATGGAGGGGGAGGCCCTGGCAGCGTAAGAGGGATGATAGAATAGAAGCAAAAGAGGCTCGGTCTCATCCCCTGCCCTATCTCTATTGAGGAAGGCAAAGGCGGCGGGAGGGATCAGCCGCAAGGCAGTGTGTTACAATAAGCCTATTCTCTTTATGAGAGCCTCGCTAACTGCGAATTGTGGGACACTAATGGCAAGAAGTTATCCACATGTGGATACCCCTCCCCCATACCCCCTCCCCACTACTACTTATCAACATCCTCTAACTGTCACGGAGGCATCTGAACGCAATCAGGCACAGATCAGGAGCTACTTAATCATTTCAGGAATATCTGCCCAGGTTCGCTGCTTGATCCGATCGAGCTCTTCGTGGGAGTGGCCCATGACCTCGTTGAGGAAGGTGCTGGATTGGAGGATGCGCAGTTTCCCGTGAATGGGCTGGTTTGGGGTGGTGAAATCCTTGTCGTCGCTGACCAGGTAGTCAACGCCGGCAGCAATGGCGGAGAGCCCTAATGGTACGTCGGTGAGGTCGCGCACGAGCGCGCGGTTGGCCGTGACCTCTTCAGGGGAGGGACTCGGCGCCTCCTCATAGGGAATCAAAAGAAGCAAATCCTCGAAGTCTTGGAGGTAGGCCGGAAAGCGGCGGTGCAACACGCGCCGGGCCTGGGCGATGGCGTAGGGGGAGAGCACGAGGGTAAAGTCTCCCCACAGCACATGCTGGAGCACCTCGTAAGGGAAGCGGGGCCAAATTGTCCCAGCGACAAGAGCGGTGGTATCCACCATGACGCGCAGCCGCCTAGGGTTGAGGGAGCTTGCCATACGTCTCGGCGAAGACCTCGTGGCGGGCCTTGGCCATCTCCTCTTGCAGCCCTTCTTCCGTGAGGCCCTGACGTTGGGCTTCCCCGCCGAGTTTAGGGCCAAGCCTCTGGAGTGCCTCCTTAGCGAGCAAGCGTCGGTACTGCTCGTAGTCTTTCATACTGATGATCGCCGCAACAGGGATGCCCAGTTTCTCCACGACCAGGTGTTCCTCACTACGATAGACGCGGTTGAGGAGCCTTCCCAGTTTGTTTCTGACCTCTGTCGCTGGAATAACTTTTTGCATAGGTAATCGCTCGTACATCATCCCTCCCTCCTACAAAACTGTTGTCTTGTGTAGGATAATGTAAGGTAATATAGATATTACTACAAAACTTAGCGCTTGTCAAAAACCTATGGAGTTCACTTTTCAAAAATTCCTAACAGCACTACTGCATTCCATTCCATATAGAATCCCCCCTTCCCCCGCAAAGCAGGAGAGGGGGTAGAAAATTGGGGAACGCCCCAAACCTCAGCAGAGGGGACCGCCCCTCTACACTCCCCTAACCGCCAGAGAAGGGGGGTTATAGCCTGGGGCAGCGTCCTAAACCCTTCCAGCAGTGAACATCCCTTCTGGACCACTCCATGCGGGGATAAAAAAGGGGCTAGGGCAGAAGCCCTAACCCCCAGAAGAGAACATCCCCTTTGACCTCCCTTACCACCAGTGGAACCCTTCTCAGTTCCTTATCAAAGGGCCTCTATGACTAATAAGACAACTGATATACCTGCCCCCCACCAGACCAATAATAGGCTATGCCACTGGGTGGGTATCGCTTGCGCAGGAGGTCGGGATAGAGCACCGGCTGGCCAGCCGCCCGCGTGCCTGCAGCCGAGAAGTCACTGATAGCGGAGCCGATCATTGCCGATACTATCACGCTCACCCTGGCGCTGGTTATGTAGGCATCGATGGCCACCTGCACTACATCCAAATCGGCCTGGTTGCGGGCCACCTTCCCCTGATCGATAAAGCCGCTGAAGTTGGGCAGAACGACAGCGAAGAGGATGGCCAAAAGGGCGATGACGATCAATAACTCCACCAGGGTAAAGCCACCCTCATCACCCTGAATCCTTTTCATCTTGACCTCCCTCCAAAAGAACTATCTCTCATCTATCACTCAACTAATCTTAGAATAAGGGCTATACTGTTGTCTGTCAAGGCGTTTTGCCCCAAAATGGCGCCTTATAGTACCTTTTTCCTATGCTTGTAATCAAATTGTAATCTTGGGGGAGAAGATACCCTCATCCCCCCTGACCCCCTTCTCCCGCAATGCGGGAGAAGGGGGGATTAGAGGCTAGGGCGGAGCCCTAGAACCCTCCAAGGAGGACGTTCCCTCCTGGACCTCCCTGTGGAAGAAGGGGGGGATCGAACCTGGACCGTATCCCAATTCACTCCAGGTAGCGGGGCTGCGCCCTCCCTCCTGGACCTCCCTGTGGAAGGATGTAGCGCGGGGGCTTGCCCCCCGCTTGCCGTTTACAACCCGAACACCAGCGATCCAGGCCCTTCCTCGACCTCCCCAGCGGGAGAAGAGGTGATGGCCATCTCTGGTTAGAATACCCCCACCAGGCGGCGCAACTCGTTCGGATTGCTCGCCCGCAACAGGGCCTCCTCCATAGTCACCAGCCGCTTCTGCACCAGGGCCCACAGCGCCTGGTCGAGGGTCTGCATGCCCTGCTGCCCACTCATCTGCATAACGCTGGGGATCTGGAAGGTCTTGCCCTCACGGATGAGGTTGCGGATGGCTGGGTTGGCCACCATCACCTCAATAGCGGCGATACGCCCCCTCCCATCGGCCCTGGGCATGAGCTGTTGACATAATACACCCTCCAGCACCATCGACAGCTGGAGGCGCACCTGTTCCTGCTGGTGCGGCGGAAACACGTCTATGATGCGGTCCATCGTCTGCGGCGCACTGGTCGTGTGCAGGGTAGCCAACACCAGGTGCCCTGTCTCAGCGGCCGTGAGGGCCGTGGCGATCGTCTCCAGGTCCCGCATCTCCCCTAAGAGAATCACATCCGGGTCCTGACGAAGGACATGTTTCAGGGCCGCCGCGAAGGACTGCGTATCGCTACCGACCTCCCGCTGGGCAATGGCTGCTTTCTTATCCCGATGGAGGAACTCAATCGGATCCTCTATGGTCACGATATGAACCTGAGCATTCTCATTGATATAATCGATCATCGCCGCTAAGGTGGTAGACTTGCCACTACCAGTTGGGCCAGTGACGAGAACCAAGCCCCGTGGCCGCATAGCCAGCGTCTTACAAGCCTCCGGCAGGCCAAGCTGCTCGATGGTGAGCACCTGGAGGGGAACAACCCGAATAGCCAGTCCAACAGTCCCCCGCTGCATATGGGCATTGACCCTGAAGCGGGCCACCCCCGCCAGGCTATAGGCGAAATCTAATTCCAGCTCCTGACGGAATCGTTCCCTTTGCTCCGCAGAGACGAGTGCGGCAAAGATCTCCTCCATATCCTGGGGGGTCAGGCGCGGCAAGTCGGTCAGGGGCTGGAGCACCCCGTCGACCCGCAACACAGGTGGAGAGGGCACCTTTAGATGCAGGTCGGAAGCCTCCCTCTGAATCATAAGAGCCAAAAGATCATTTATATGCATCGTTCCCTCCCTAAAAGCGGCCCATGTACCAGCGCCAAAGCTGTTCCCCCCAGAACAGCGTAGCTACCGCCCCACCGGCCAAGAAAGGACCGAAGGTGATCGCCTCCTTGCGCCCCTTCCGCCGCAACACTAACAAGGCCGTCGCCAGCAAACCCCCTCCGACGAGGGACAAAAAAACGGCCACCAACACGAGGGGGAAGCCGGTGACCAGTCCAATGAAGGCAGCCAGCTTGATGTCCCCCCCACCCATCCCCCCTTTGTAAATCAGGGCCGGCCCAAGGAGCAGAAGGGAAGCACTGATCCCTCCGAGCAAAGAGCTAGGCAGACCCGGCCCCAGCCAGGAGAGGGCAAGGGACAGGACGATGGCTGGGTAGATGACCTTATTCAGGATGAGCTGCTGCTCCAGATCGATGACCAAAATGACAAGGAGGATACAGCTATACAGGACAGTCACCGCCAGGGGAAGCCCCCAGCCATATCTATACCATAACAGAACGAACAAGGATCCGCTGGCCAGCTCCACCAGCGGCACCCGCCGGGGGATCCTCGCCCCGCAATAGCGGCAATGGCCCCGCAGCCAAAGGTAGCTGACCAGCGGCACCAGATCAACCACCCCTAGCCGCTGCTGACAGACATCACAATGCGAAGGGGGATTGACGATGGACTCACCTCGTGGCAGGCGATCGATGACTACATTGAGAAAGCTGCCAATGACCAGACCAGCTAACCCCAAGATGAGTGCCTCCAAGCCTGCTTAGACCTCCTTCAAAATTAAGCCGATATTCACCATGTAGAGAGCCAGCGGAAAGCCCGCCGGATAGGGCAAGGGGGGCTGAGGGATAGCCAGCGGATGCCCCGTCAACGCTGGTATGCTCTCCACCAACTCTGTTTCATTGGCCATCTCACCCGTAAGATATAGCGGGATATCGGGCGCTAAGGGGCTGCCCCTATGCGTATCGTTATAAAAAGTGATGGCCCGCAGCAACTCATCGGTCAAGCGATCGCGTACATATTCAGGGGGCAGCGGTTCATCGCCCAGAAAGGAGGTGTGCACCAGAACTGGCACAGCGTCGACAACGACGACCACATCTACGCTGTTACTCTCCGCATTAGCGATGATGGCCTGTGGTTGGGCTACAGCCCTGGCCAGGGCTAGCGGCCGCAAATCGATCGCCCGCGGCCGCAGCCCCGCGCCGCGCAAGGCCGCCAGGAAAGCCAGCAGGGGTTCCTTGGGCACGGCCAGGACGAAAACCTGGAGCTCTTCTCCGCGACCATCAAGTGCCTGCCAATAGAGGTAATTCCCTTCCAGAGAAATCGCTAGCGAGCGGCGCGCCTCCCGTTGAACGATCGCCTCCAGGCTGCCCGCGGCCACTTTGGGGAGGGATATTAAACGTGAAACCGATTGTAGTCCAGTTAGACCGCCAATGACCCTCCCTGGCGAAAGATGCGCCTTCTCCATGGCCGTGCGGATCACCCCGCTGAGCGCCAGCGGGTCAGCGATGAAGCCACCGCGCAGCAGCCTGGGGTTAAGCGGGATGCTTACCCAGGACTGGATACGGCCACCCTTACAACTGAGGAGCCGTAAGCTGCTCCCCTCAATGCTCAGGGAAACAACGGAGCTCGGCCACAAGAGGGGCAATTTCACCCTCATCCTAGTATCTCTCCCAAGGACTTAACAATGAATGGGTCGTACTGTATGCCCGCCCCCTCTCGCAACTTAAGCATGCTCTGCTCCCTGGATAGCGGCGGGCGATACGGTCGCCAGGTCGACATCTCCTCATAAGCCTCGATGACCGCGATGAGGCGAGCGGATAGCCCTATCTGCTCACCAGCCAACCCATCAGGGTAGCCACTCCCATCGTAATTCTCGTGGTGATGGCGCACGGTCAGCCTGACCTCCAAAGGCAGTCCTGCCGCCTGTAAAATTGTATCCCCAATGAGCGGATGCTGCTTAAACACCGCCTCCTCTGCTGGACTCAAGGAATCACGGCGCAGCAGGATACCATCAGGGATCAGGATATAGCCTATGTCGTGCAAGCGGGCGGCTAAGGGCAACCCCTCATCGGTTAAGCCAATCCTGGAGGCCAGGTCGCTGGCCAATTGGGCCACTCGTGTTGAATGCCCTTGCCTGCCTGGATCCCGGGCGTCCAGCGTAGCCACCACCTCCTGGAGAATGGCCTCCAGCCATCCATAAGACTGCTGTATCTGGAACATCTTGGCCTGCTGCTCCTGAAAAAGGGCATTTAAGGCCATCAACTCGCGTATGCGCTGTTCCAGCCGCCGTTTCTCCTCCTCCAGCTCCTGCCGCCTCTTGCGTTCCTCCTGAAAGAGGACATTCAACTCTTTAGCGTAGATTTGAGCCTGCCGAAGGGAGAGATCGCTTGTGTCCGGCGTCTTATCCGGCGAGGTATCATTCATTCGTCCTGCTCCTTATCATGTTTTCTGGGCGTAGACAACCAGCTGCAGTCCCATCTCAGCAGTTTTGGCCGTCAAGCTGATGACCAGGTTATCCATCACCAGAGTAGTGAAGCGACTCCGTTCCATCTTATTCAAGAAGATAATCAAGTCAGGCAAGTTGGCCCTGACTTGCAGGCTATAGCGCATAAGGCGATACTCGGTAGCCCCCAATTTCTCTGTGCCGCTGCCCAGGGACTGTATGCTGACGATCTGCACCCGACTCTCCTCGGCCAGATAGAGCACCTCATCCAGTAGCTCGATGCCCTGAACATCCCTAGGAAAGGAGGCCTGCGGTGAAGCCAGCTGGGCTTGCGTCTCAGCCAGCTCCTTCTTGAGCGCTGTCAGGTCCATCTCCTTCCTGGTCTTTTCCAGCTCGGCTGTGGCGCTGATCACCTGCTGGGACAGGGCAGAGCGACGTTGCTCCGTTCGAATATAAAGGGCGCTGAGGGCCAGATTCACGACCACCAGCAGGATCGTCGTCCCCAGGAGGAATCGAGTGGATGGTGAAAGCTTCATTGTCCAGTCCTCGCGCGCAATTCCAGGACCAAGACGAAGGATACGGTGGTCCTCCCCTGAGGAGCCAGCAGAGCGGGGGCCGGAGCGGCCAGCTTTCCGGCGAGTATATCTTTCGCCGCCATGTCGGATCCAAGGGCTGGCCGGGCCGATCTCGGCCCTCGGACTACATCCCCGTCCGAAGCGCTGACCGCTGAGCTGCCGCTGGCCAACAGGTGCTCGAGTGATGAGTACCCCAGCGCGGAGGCAACGACGGTCGGCGTTCGCGTGGGTGTGGGGGTCGGCGTTGGGGTGGCCGTGGGCAGCGGCGTCGGTGGAAGGGGCGTGCTCGTCGGCGTTGGCGTAGGTGTGGGGGTAGACGTGGGCGTCAGGGTGGCCGTAGGGGTAGGAGTAGGAGTGGGCGTAAAGCCATAGACCCTGACCTCCCGCCAGGCCACCCAACTCGGGCTGCTGGTAGTGTTGATCCTAACTCGGCTTACCCCACTGAGGGGCGAACTGAAGGTATAACTGAGAACCTGTCCATCGCTTGTATTCCCACCGAAGGTATAGACCAGAGAGCCGCTTCCCGCCGCCGTATAGGTCCAAACCTCATGTGTCGTATAGCCACTGGGCGCCTGGCTGACCACTAATTCAATGCCGGTAACCTGTGAGGGGGTTCCCAGATCGACCTCCCACCAGGCTGATGGGTAGGTTCCAGCATTCCACAGCGTGTTGGTGTCCCCATCAACGGCCAGCGCCGCTGCACTGCCGCTGGCCGTCGCTGAAGCGCTGGCCGGTCGGCCAAGGGCGATGTTGGTCGCACCAGGCGTTGGCGTGGCCGTGGGGGTAGGGGTCGGAGTGGGCGGTACTGGTGTGCCCGGCGTAACCTTCTGAAAGACGACCTCCCAAACGTTCACACCCCGCACCCCCGCGGCGCCTGTGAAGAGACCCGTCGCCTTTTGTGACCTCCCACTGAGCACCTCTACGCTGAACGTGCCTTTCGTAACGTAGAAAGCGAAGGTGCCATCAGAGGGGGATGAGCCCAGTGGCGGCGTTATGGCCGACCAGGGTGGTAGCCCCTCGCTGCTGATCTTAAATTGCAGCCCAGGGATCAGGTTACCAGCCAGATCGATCACCTTGCCCCGGATGGAGCTGCTATCGCCCTCGCTGTCCGGGTAAGGGCTCATCGTCTTAGAGAGGACGATGTAGTCATAGGCCGGCGTCGGCGTAGGTGTCGGAGTGGCCGGTGGCCTGGTAGGCGTGACCGTCGGGGTTGGCGTCGGCGACCCAGGGGTAGCCACCCTTGTAGGGGTCGGGGTGGGGATAAGGCGCGTCGGGGTGGGTGGTACCGTAGCTGGCGGAGGAGCAACCGTCGGAGTGGGAACCCCTACCGGGGTTGGTTGCTCAGCAGGCGCCGGTCCACCCTCCGTCAGCGATTGGATGGAGACTCGCTGGAAGATCTTCGACTTCCGCAATTCATCACTATAAAGCACCACGCTGGCATAATCGCCGGCTGTTCCCTTCAAGGTAATCACCGGACCGCTCTGATTGATGGCCTCGAAACGGATATCGGGGGAAGTGGTAGTGACGATGGTGCGCAGGATATTCGACCAATCGACCCGGCGTGTCGCCAGCACCTGGTAGTCCTGCTGCATCACCTTCAAGGACTGTTTCGCCTGGTTGATGGCCTCTTGCAGCTTTTTGGCCTCCCCCTCAGCGGCCTTCAGCTTCTTGGTCTCCCCCTGTGCTTGGCGGAGTTGGTCCCCCAAACGGGTGATCTCCCCATCGACCCTCACCTTGACCTGGTAAAGAGATAGGGATAAAAAGAGCCCGATGATCGCTAAAAGCCCTAACACGATGAGCAGCGTTGATAACGCTGCCCGCCGATATTCCGGTGGTAGGAGATTAATATCGATAAACCTGTGACGAGCCTCCGGCCTGCGCCGGGCTAGATCGAGCTGCATCTCCTCCCTCTCAACTTGTCCTTCACCAACCGCTGACGTAACCCTTCATCACGAGCGGGAAATACGCTTTATACACCCAGGTGGGCGTGGCTGGCAGGGCGCTCGCTTCCAGGCGAACCTCCCGTACGAGCGGCGGTACGGCCAGATCACCCGCCCGTCGCAGCCGTAGTTGATATTCAAGGTACCTGGCGTTGACGCCGACACTGACGGGCGTTATCGTGGAGTAGGGCGTCCATTCTCCGTAACGGGCCGTACTATTTGGCGCCGTCCGATAACGCACCTCAATTAGACCATCGTTGGCCGTACCATCCCAGGACAAGGAATCGATCGAAACATCGACAGCAAAATCCGCATGGCCTGTATAGCTACCGCCAGGGGGCAGGAGGGCGCTGGCCCCCGTGCGTTCCACGCTTTTAAGAACAACACCGCCATCCTGCCCGCCGCTAACGTATATGTTGCCACCACTCACCGTAGCGCTCAGCCCCTTCCTCCCCACAAGGAGCAAGCTGGTGAAATTCCAGCTGCTCACCGAACCATCGGTGTTGGGACGCGCCCATTCCACACTACTTAGTGGCCCCCCACCATCGCCACCAAGGACGTAGAGAAAGCCATTTAGATACGCTGCGGCCGAACGGTAGCGGGGCACATTGAGGATAGACACCACCTGCCAGGTCCCCAGTCCCCCATCAGGGCCTATCCAGGCCCGTTCCACAGAGCCGCTTAACCCCGTCCCATCCTTACCCCCAAAGACGTAGAGGAAGCCGTCGGCCACGACGGCCGCGGCGCCGTAGCGGGGCGTGCGCATACTGCTGGAGACCAGCCCCCAAGAACTTAAGGTGCCGTCAGTCTTAATAGCTGCTCGTTCGACGCTGTTGAGGACATTGCCCTCCTGGTCATATCCACCCAGGACATAAAGATAATTGCCCATCACCACCGCCGTGGCCTCGTAGCGAGGTCGGGTCAGATGCGGTCCCTCCTGCCATGTCCCCAAGGAACCATCAACAGCGATAACCGCCCCTTCCACCCGGTCATAGTAGCGCTGGCCATCCCGTCCCCCTATAGCGTAGATGTATTTAGCGGTCGTCGTCCCCGTTATTACGGTGGCCATGGCCACTGCCGCCCCACTGTGGGCATAAGCCAGGGGACTCGTCTCCTGCCAGGGGCCAAGGCTCCCATCACTATTGATGGGAGCCCGCTCCACGCTGCTGAGGGCATTGTTCCCATCATCTCCTCCCACGCTGTAGAGCCAAGTGCTGGTCGCCACCGTGCCATGCCCATACCTGGCCCTCACCATATCGCTGGCGCGCCCCCATCCTTCCAGGCTTCCATCAGTGGTCAGGGCCGCCCCCTCCACGCTAGCGAGGGGCTTCGTCCCTGTGTGACCGGCAAAGACATAGATGTAGCCATTGGCCACTACGGCCGCTGCCCCACTCCTGGCCGTGCTCAAGGAGGAGATTATCTGCCAATCGCCCAATCGTCCATCGGGCTTAACCGTGACGCGCTCAACGCCAGGGTCTTTTCTATCCTCCGGACCGATCGCTCCACCGAGGGCATAGAGAAAATGCCCGTGGGCCACGGCGGCCACCCCTGACCGGGCCAGTTGCAAGGAAGACTCCGTTTGCCATGGAGATAAGTCGCCGCTCCGCAGATCAACCGTCGCCCTCTCCACACTCTTAAGATAGGCATCCCCACGGTAACCCCCTATGGCGTAGATGTTACCGCCAGCCACCACCAAGGCGTGACTATACCTGGGAGTATTCAGGCTGGTAGGCAAAGGTGTCCAGGCACTCACCGTATTGTCAAAGTTTAGCGTGGCCCGTTCGAGACTGGAGAGTACACCATCGCTCGCATTATATCCACCACTGACATAGAGGCGACCGTTGGTCACTACTGCCGCATGCTGGGCCCGTTTAGTGTTCAAGGCGCTCACAGCAGTCCAATTGCCCAGCGTCCCATCCTGATTCACCGTTGCCCGTTGGACAATGCCAAGATAGCCATCAGTGTTGTTCCAACCACCAATAGCGTAGATATAACCGTTCCAGGCCACGGCGGACAATTGGGCCGTGGGGGTGATCAACGCCGTCGTCGTCGTCCAGGGCCCCAAAGTACCATCCGCATTGAGGACAGACATCTCCACGCTACTCAAAACGTTCCAGTCAGTATCGAAGCCACCAAGGACATAAATGCGGTCATTGACGACTACGGCCGCCGCGCCATAGCGCGCTGTCCCCAGGGAGGTCGCTGAAAACCATCCACCTAGAGAACCCTCACTCTTCACTACCGCCAGCTCGACGCTGCCCAGAACGCTGTTTCCATCATAGCCGCCCAGGGTGTACAGCCGTCCATCAACGGCTACCCCTCCCAGTCCCCGTCTGGCTGTGCTCAATGCGGCGCTCGTCATCCAGCCACCCAGCGTACCATCGGCGTTAAGCGTCGCCCGTTCAACGGCGCTGAGATGGGTGCCATCGTAGCCACCGAGGGCGTAAATATAGCCATTGGCCACGACAGCCGCGTGGTACCCCCGTTTCATCCGCAGTGACGCCGTCGCGCTCCAGCTCTCCAGCGTCCCATCGTCGCGCACCCAGGCCCGCTCTACAGTGGCCAGGTAGCCGTTATTCCAGCCACCAAGGACATAGATGTATTTATAGCCGTTGACATCAGAAGCGACGACGCCCGCTGTGAAAACCCGCCCCATCGCCAGGGGGCTAGTGCTTGCCCAAGAACCAAGGCTACCATCGGCATTGATCGTCGCCCATTCAACGCTGCTGAGAACGCTTATCGCTGCGGTGCCAACTCGCTGCGGCTCATCCTCTCCCAAGAGGGAAGGATCAGTGGTGACCAGATCCCTGGCTAAGCCGAGGGACATAGCGCTATCGGATCCACCGATGATATATATCCTCCCTTCGACGACCACGACAGCCGACCCTTGCCTGGCGGTCGTCAGGCGACTGCTCAACGTAGTCCAGGGGGCTAAACTGCCATCGCCCCGCATGGCCGCCCGCTCAATGGATGACAGCGTCCCAGTGCTATCACTGCCACCAAGGACATAAAGATAACCATCGGCCACGACAGCCGCATGGAAAGATCTTTTCACCGTCAAGGGGCTCGTATAGAGCCAACTGCTCAGCGTGCCATCAGGCTGAATGGCGGCTATTTCGACTGAGTTCAGATAATCCCCATTCCAACCACCGATGACATAAAGGTGATTACCAGCCGCCACAACAGCGGCGCCCAGCCTACCGCTATTAAGAGAGGCGGTTGAGGTCCAGCTCTTTAGGAAGCCCCGGCGGGACAGCTCCAATTCACCATCCCCTGTGCGCGTGATGACAAGATTGCCGTTTTCCTTAAGCCCACTGGCGAAATCGGACACCGTCGTATAGGATCGGGTCATAGCCACAACGCCGGGGGAACCCCCCAGAAGAAGCACCACCATGGAGAAAAGAAGGATAAAGTGGAGCCTCATGCTGGCCCATGACCATGGCCACCTTTTCATCACCATCCATCCCCAAGCCCAATATGTGGCACCTCTAGCCAGGACATCGTCTCCTCCACGGCTAAGTTAGGGGGCTGTCGGCTTATTTAATCGCTCTGAGCATAGTGTACATAGGCATAATCACCGATAAGGCGATGAAGCCGACTACTATGCCGACGCCGACGATCATCAGAGGCTCAATGAGGGCTGTTATCGTGGCGATGGCCCGATCCGCCTCCTCCTCATAGAAGTTCGCTAACGTCTCCAGGTTAGCATCCAGGGTGCCTGTCTCCTCACCAACACGCATCATCTGCGGGACCATCTTGGGAAAGACGGGACGCTGGTCCACAGCCCCGGAGAGCGGCAGGCCAGCCAAAACATCGCTACGCACCTGCTGGAGTGCCTCTCTGATGACCCTGTTTTGGGTCGTCTGAATGTTCAGGTCCATAATCTCCGTCAACGGCAATCCGGCCCGCAGCAGGATGGACATCGTCCGACAAAATCGGCTCACATTCCCCTTGAGGTTTACCGTACCCAACAGGGGCATAGTGAGCATGAAGCGATCTATCTGCCTGGCGCCTCGCTCAGTATGACTATACCACCAGAACATGGCCGCCAGACTGACCACCGTGACCAGGAGATGTATCTTAAAGACCTGGACGAATTCTGTTATGGCGATCAACAATCTGGTCGTCCAGGGCAGTTGGGCCTTGAACTCGGCGAAGAAGCCAATCATAGCCGGCAGGGCGAAGGTGACCACGATGACCACCACCCCAGCGGCGATGGTGAGGACGAAGGCCGGATAAATCATCGCATTGCGGATCTTGTTCAACAGGCTTTCTTCCTTCTCCATATAAGTGGCCAACTGGCGGAGGACAAGATCAAGTCCACCGATCCCCTCCCCCACCTCGATCATCCGCACATAGATGGTGGGGAAGACGAGAGGATAGTTAGCCAGCGACCGTGAAAGAGGGTTCCCCTCCTGTAAGGAGTTGGCTACTTCCCGCAGTATCCGCCGTAGCCAGCGATTGGACGCCTGATCGGCCAGGAGATGCAGCGCGGGGAGGATAGCGATGCCCGACTCGAGGAGGGTGGCCAGCTGCCTGGTCATCACGATAAGATCGCGCCGTTTGACCCCGAAGAAGGTCGGAAACAGCTCCTCCAGAGTGGGCCATCGTCGCTGCGGTTTGAGGGTGATGACGGTCAGGTTAGCACGCCAAAGCGCCTCCTCAGCTGCCTCTTCCGAATCCATCTCAATCGTGCCCGTAACCAGATTGCTATCAGCCCCGTAGGCCACATACTTGTATAACATCGTGCCCCCTCACCTATCCGATGGTGAAGACGTTGCGGATGATCTCCGCAGGGGTAGTTACACCATCCCGCGCTTTAGTCATGCCATCGCGCCGCATGGTAATCATCCCCTCCTGGAGGGCCTGGGCCTTGATCTCTGCGGCTGTCGCCCGCCGTGTAACGAGCTGCCGGATCTGCTCTGACATGGGCAGCAGCTCAAAGACGCCTATGCGGCCCAGGTAGCCGGTACGGGCACAGAAGTTACAGCCACGGCCATAGTGAAACTCTGTCCGCACCTGTCCCATCTCCTGCTGGTAGGCCATAGCCTCGGCCGGCGATACCTGGACAAGGCTATGGCAGTAAGGGCAGACACGTCGGACTAGACGCTGAGAGAGGGTGGCGATCACCGCAGAGGTGACCAAAAACGGCTCCACCCCCAGATCGATCAGGCGCAGGAGTGCACTAACGGCGTCGTTGGCATGGATGGAGGAGAGCACCAGATGGCCGGTGAGAGCAGCGTTAATAGCCGTTTCGGCCGTCTCTCCATCCCGAATCTCCCCCACCAGGATAACATCCGGGTCTAAACGCAGGATGGCCCGCAGCCCTGAGGCGAAGGTGATATCAGCCTGGCGATTCACCTGAATTTGATTGATGTTTTTGAAGCGATACTCAATCGGATCCTCAATGGTCATGATGTTGCGGGTCATCGGATCCAGCTGATTGACAGAGCCATACAGGGTGGTCGTCTTCCCACTCCCGGTGGGCCCACTGATTAAGATCATGCCAAAGGGAGATTGGAGCATCGCCTCGTATGTCTGGAGAGGGCCGGGCAATAGCCCGAGGTCGGATAGGCTACGCACCGAGACCTCTTTATCCAGCACCCTCAACACGACCATTTCGCCTCGGTTGGTTTCGGCCGTGGCCACTCTGAAGTCGACATCCTTATCGGCCACCTTGGCCATGAACTGCCCGTCCTGAGGGCGCCTCCGTTCGGCGATGTTCATGTTGGACATAACCTTAATGCGGGAGACCAGGGCCTGGTGTACGCCAAGGGGAAGAGAGACGGCCTCATGAAGGACACCATCGATGCGGTAACGGATGCGCAGCGCCTCGTCCTCCGGTTCGATATGGATATCCGAAGCCCTATCCTTCACCGCCTGGGTGATGATCATATCAACGGCCCGCACGATAGGGGCTTGGGTGATCATCTCGGGGGAGAGCAATGGCTCAGCCGCGGCCCGGGCCATAGCTTGGGGTGGGGCAACAATCTGGTTGACCTGCTGCTTAATCTGGGAGGTGAGCTTATAATTGTTGTTGATGGCCTCCTGAATGCCCCCATGCAAGGCGATAACCGGCTTGATGCGCATACGGGTGAGGGAGGTTAAGGTATCGATCGCTTGCAGGTCCTGGGGCTCCTCCATGGCGACGACAAGCGAATCACCCTCGATGGCCAGGGGCAGGAGCCCGAACTGGCGGGCAACGTTTTCAGGGATGAGCCTGAGGGCCTCTGGCTGTATCTTATACTGCTTCAAATCGATGATGGGCACGTTCAGCTGATAGCTAAGCACCGTAGCCAGGGTGGCTGAGCTGATCAACCCTTGCTCAATCAATACCTGGCCGACGCGCTTGCCGGACTTCTGGGCCATCTCTATAGCTGCCTGGAGCTGCTCAGGGGTGATGAAGGCCCCCTCAACGAGGATTTGGCCGATCAGTTTCCTCCCCTCCACCCCCGTAGGTCGCATCATCATCGTAGATCACCTCGTCGTTGCCCTGGAAATATTATAACAAAATGCCCTGCTCCCTGTAAATCGACATAACATTAGCCATCTCCTCCGCCGAAGCGGATGTGATGTTTAACATAACAATCATAACTTACCATAGGCTCCTTTAGCGGGCCTCCCTCCGTGCCGATCAAAGGCGCTGGCCATGGCCCGCGCCGTGCGCAGGAGGATCACTGGACACCCCTGACAGAGAGAGCGAGTGGCGCTGTTGATGGAGGTACCCTCCACCTCCCAGCAATTCTTCCTTGAGCGATAGGCATTGCAGGAGGCACGCTTAGCCTCACTACACCCTTTGATCTCCCAGCAAAAAGGGCCTCTTTCCATCTCTAAGACCTCCTTAATTTAGCTCGTTCCAGCGAACATGTAGCCAACCCCACGTACCGTCTTCACCCACTGCGGGGCCGAAGGCTTCCGCTCTATCTTGCGGCGCAAGCGGCGTACGCAAACATCAATCAGGTTGGTATCGCCCTGGTAAGGGCTATTCCAAATCCTATGGTACAGCAGCCGCCTTTGCAGTGGAGTACCGGGATTGCTGGCCAGCAGGTATAATAGATCGAACTCCGTTGGGGAGAGGTTCACCTCCCGGCCAGCGACAATGACGCGGCGCTCCAGGGAGTCGATCTGGAGTCCATCGATGCGGATACGCCGTTGCTGCCGCCGCTCGGCCAACGCCGTTCGGCGCAACAGGGCCGTTAGGCGGGCGATCATCTCGCGTGAGTCGATCGGCTCACCTATATAGTCATCGGCCCCACACTCAAAGGCGCGCAGCACTCTGTCTATCTGCCGCGTATTTCCTACCAGCAAGATGGGCACGTCGGCCGAACGGCGGAGTAGTCGACAGAGAGCATGCCCCTCGCTGGGAGGCAGGGCGATCACCACGGCATCGATGTTCCTATCCCAAAGTAGCTGCGGTGCCTCAGCACTATTCCCCCTCTCCTCCACCAGCCAACCTACCCCCCTTAAGGCAGTGCTGACCTCTTGACGTCGAGTAGCCTCTGTATCAACTAGAAGTACGACCGGTCTCTGTATCACTTTGAACACCCCCTTCTTTTAGCCATAAACTTCACATCTCACCTTAACCCTCTGACCGATGACGCGGCTGAGAGCTGTCTCGATCGATCCGGCCAGGCGCTCGCTGAGCCAATCCAGAGCAAATTGATTGGGCACGCCGATGATGACCACCTGGCCATCAGTCCCAACGATGTGACAATTGCGTAGCCACATCTCATAGGCGGCGCGCCCGGTCTGAGCGCGCAGCTCCTCTAAGGCCGACCGCCAGACCTGCTGACCGGACAGCCTTGTGCCTGGTAAAGCCACGTTAGGGATGAGCACCCCCCCCACCCCACCTTCGGCTTCCCTTTCACTTTCTTCCTCTTCCCCCAGAGCAGTTCTCTCCGTACCGCTTGGGGCACCTAGACGCAGGGGTACCCCAAGGTCAGCTGCCAGCCGCTTCAGTGAGCGGACAAAAAAGGCCCCCATGTTGAGGGCAGCATTTCCCTCCCCGGCCACGATGGCCTCGTCTAAGGACTGCCCAAAGAGCTCGAGGTGATCGGGGTAGAGCTGGAGAAGGGTAGAATAGAACATTGCCAAGGAGTGCTCATCGTGTAAGCGTCGAGCAGCGTACTCGGCCAGCGGTTTGACGGCCCTTCTGATCTCTGTTCTTCGTTTAAGATTCCGGTTTATGGTTATTCCCATGTAGTTATAAGTTAATGTTAATACGGGCCCACCCTGCCCCTTGAGAGGCTCTGGGGGAGCATTGTGTGCGTTCAGGCTTGCCTGAGAAGAAGCATTGTGTTTCCTTACATCTGGGCGTGAAATAGCATCATGCGCTATCACCTCTGAGTGTGAAAGTAGATTTTGCGTGTTATGAGGGAACGACTCTCCTTGGGAAAGGGGCAGTGAAGGGGAGGATTGGGGGATAACACTGGCTGAAAGATCATTCTGTTCTTTTACTTCGTCCAATGGACAATGCCCCCCGTGGAGGATTTGAGCAGCCAGGGCTACGGCCAACCGCTCCTCATCCTCAGGGGTGAGGGGATCATCCATGACGACATCGATGATGTAGCCGATGCGGCGCGTTACGCCGGCCGTAGCATCGCGCACGTATTTATAGCGCAGTCGAGGGATGAATTTTGCCAGATATATTGTCTTCTCGGCGTCGTCGCTCTGGGCGGGGTCTATCTCTCGCCAGCCTGGGAAGGTGGGGCTGGGGACGGTGGCCAGGAGACGAGTGATGGTCGCCTCATGCACACCGAGCATCTCAGATAGTTGCCCCCGGGAGACCTCGCCCCGATTGGTGCCGTCTGTCTGCCGCTGGGTGCAGATGGTCCGCAGGGTCAAGACCAGGCCCCAGCGTAGGGCGCCAAGGCGGGACAGCCACTGATGCAGGAAGTATTCCGTGCAGGGTGCCTGTCGCTCAGGTTGCACGATGGCGTTGACGGCGCGGAGATAGACCGGTCGGACGACGATGTTCTCTGTCCCCTCAACCCCTCCCATATGCACCCCATGGCTCCTTTCTACAGATGCTGGATGATCACTACGGCCCCGGGCTGAAGCGGGCGCGGCGAAGCTGTTGAGCTGAAGGCAGTGTTGTAAGCCCTGCCTCTCGGGCATATTTATTAAGCATGCGCGCTACCATCTGACGAGTTAAGCGATGCTGCGGATCGTCGTTTTCCTTCCCCTTTCCTGGCTTATGACGTACGAATAGTGGGGGGTAGCGATCCTGGCGCACAGCTAAGTAGGCAGCCAACTGCTCCTGGGTGAAGGCATCAAGGTAAATCGAGCGGATGCGGCGGGCGTGTGGGGATACCGTGACCTCCAAGAAGGGATGCTGGCCTAAGAGGTCTTCCCGAACGTCGCTGCGATTCAACGAACACAGCTCGCTGACGCGCAGTCCGCTATTGATCAAGAGAGCGATGATAGCCCTATCACGCAATCCCCAAGGCTTGCTGACATCCGGCTGCTCCAGTAATCGCTGTAGATCACCCCTGCTGAGGGGGCGCCGCGGGCGATCGTCCTCCCTCCCCACTCTGGGCAACCTGATCTGCTCTGGGGGGAGCACCAGCTCTCCCTGCACCGTGGTGTAGTAGCGGAGTAGCGATCGTATGGTGGCTAGGTATTTGGCCTGAGTGCGCGGACTGAGCTCCCGGCCGTAGGCTGCGCTGCGCTCGCGCAGGTAGCGGCGAAATTGCTGCAGCTGATTCAGTTTTAGCTGGCTTATAGCTGTCACCGCGGGGTGGTTTTGGGCCATCCAGGTGGTGAAGGAGGCGAGCACCTGGCCATAGGTGTGGATGGTGGAAAGGGAATGCTCCTCATCCACACAGTGGTCGAGGAATGCCTGTATATCCTGGGCTAGTGGTGTGGTATTGGGCCTGGTGCTTCCGCTACGCCTCGGCAAGGCTACCCCCTGTTTTAGTTTCCAGAATTTTATTTCTGGAAACTAAATTCTGTCTACATTATAGCACCACGCGCCCTGTTTGTCAAGCTTTTTAGGGCCAAAACCGCCATTATTTCCTATTTGTCAATAATAGCTGACAAATCGCCTTTATTACCACTTAGTCAATAAGAAAGGAGGGCAACAGGAGAGGGAGAGGTATCTTTATTGACAAATAGGAAATAATAGATATAATCGGGGTGGGGGTGTACACTACTGGGCCTTTTGGGGTTCCTTCCCGCCTCGGCGAGGGTGAGATGCCTGGGCAGGGGGTTTTTGGGTTGAGGAGGATTTCTCGGTGCTCTCAGGGGGTTAGGGAAAAATGGAGGATTTTCGACAGTTGCTGAGTCGCTATCGGCAACGGGCGGGGCTATCGCAGAATGCCCTGGCTCGTCGGGTGGGGGTTAACCCGGCCTATATCAATCGGCTGGAGAAGGGCAGCCGGGGGGCGGGCAAGCGCTGGCTGGTGGAGGCCGTAGTGGAGGCCTTAGGACTGGGGCGAGGAGAGGGCGATATGCTCCTGGCTGCGGCTGGTCACCTTCCCACAGCTCTCCTCAGGCTCGGTCCGCTCGACCCCACCCTGCAGCTGGTGGCCGATGTCCTTTCCGACGAGGGCATCCCTGAGAGTCAGAAGGAGCTCTTTCGGCTACACATAAGGCTGGCGGCTATGCCCTGGCGCGGGATCACTATAGAGGGCTAATTTGTTTTCAGGGCTCCGTCTCTGCCTGGAGTAGGCCCGGAACTGGTCGGGATTCAATCTGGGGTGGAGGGGGGTTCATCCGGCCGTGGGGGATGGTAGTGGCCGAAAGCATCCTGGTACTCCTCTCGAATCTCGTTGCCCACCAGGTGGACATAGATCTGGGTGGTCGCTGGGCTGGCGTGCCCCATGACCCTTTGGACCACTGACTCACGCACGCGCCGGCGCACCAGTTCGGTAGCCAGGCCGTGGCGAAAGGTGTGGGGTGTGACGGTTGACTCGACGCCGGCCGCTCGGCAGCATGTGGCGACGATGGCCTCTACGGTGCGTGGGCTGATAGGGCGGCCAGGGTCGCCCGGTTTATCCCGCCCGGAGAAGGCGGGGAGCTCGCCCACCCGTGCTTGGGCGCTGTCCAGACGGGCCTGCCAGTAGGCGGCCAGCGCTGCGGCCGTCTCGCTATCGAAATAGGTGAGGCGAGACTTCCCCCCCTTGCCCCGAAAGACGAAGGCTGTTCCCTGGTCCAGGTCTACGTCCTGGCGCCGCAGGGCGCACAGCTCGGAGATGCGCATCCCGGTGCGATAGAGCAGGAGGAAGAGGGCGATCACTTTGAGACGGCGCAGCTCCTGGTGCGGTCGCTGTGTGGGGGGCAGGGACTTGACATAACTTAAAAGCCGTTCCAGGTCGGCCGTGCGCACCCTGGGTGGGGGAGGGGAGAAGCGATAGAGGGCGTCCTTGAGGCGTAGCGAGAGTTTTTCGGTGGAGAGCTCGGGGTGCAGGTCGGAGGCGACCAGGTAGGCGTAGAACTTACGCACGGCGGCGAGGTAGGTTAGGGCACTGCGCATGGCCGAGACCTCGCCGGCCGTGCGGACATCGTTGGGCGCTAAGCTTGACATAAAATTTAGGACCTGGTTGATGGTGAGGGCCGTGGTGGGGGCAGAGGAGGGATCTATATCTAGGGACTCGCTCAGGTAGGCGCGGAACTTGCTCAGTCCACCCCGATAGGTGATCACCGTGCGGGGCGATTTACGCAGGCCGTTGAGAAACGATTCGATGGCTTCATCGATAGTCATAGGAGCCGCTCCTTTTGGGTGAAGCGGGGCCCAAGACCACCGCGGGCCCCGCCCCAAATATTATACGTATAAGTTTCCTTATACGCAATATTCGCCCCTTAAAAGGGGCCATTTTCGAGTAGTACCTCGCCTCTCGGCACCCCCGTCCCTCCGACAATGACCCCCCGTCGCCGAGGCGACAGGGGGATTATAGACTAGTCGCCTGAGGCGACTAGAACCCTCCCAGAAGGAGGATCACCCCCCTTCTGGACTACCCCTTTAAGAGGATGTAAGATGTAGCGCGGGGGCTTGTCCCCCGCTTGCTCTCTCTGGATATAGGCTGCATTCCTACACCTTGACCCCCCCCGCGGGAGAAGAGTGAAAATGTTACAGTAGGGGAGATATTATTGTTATGTCAATAAAGATGGCCCTTGCGGTCTTTTTGTGCTCTGGGATACATCCCTATACCCTTGCCAAAGGGGCTACTCCCTCCTTGGAACCCCCATTGTTCGGTCTCCAGCGCCCTCTATTGGTTAAGCCAGGAGTAGACCCGAATCCCCGCCACCCCCGCATCAGTGAAGGATACCCTGGCCCTTATCGTTTGCAGCGACGTGGTGGTGATGATCTCGTACTTCGCCTGCACCCTCAGGCTGGCCGCTGCCTTGTAAATCTTACCGGTCGTATTCTGCGCGGTGATGGTGTGCGTACCAAAGGTGCCCGTACTATCTGAAGGGATGTCGAATTGGACCTGGAAATCCCCCTTGCTGGAGGACCACACCGTCGCCACTACGGTCTGGTCATCCCACTTGATGACTATCTCTTTGTTGACAGCAGCGCCATCGCCGATGACCATGATCGTCCAGCCGTTGGGCCCTGCAGTCGGGGTGAGGTTAACGGTGGCATCGCCCAACACCTGGACCGGGGCGGTATCGCCAGTGCTGATGGTACCGTAATTGGTGGTGACGCAAGAGGCACTATTATAGAGGTTGCCGCCAGCGGTCCCCGTGTTGGCCTGGAAGACGAGGGTAGCCGTGCCATTGCCGGGCACGCTGGAGGGCGAGAGACCGCTCCAGGTCAGCGTCTGGACGTTGTTGGCGGTGCTGATGCTGGGGTCGGCGGTCACTGTCCCATTCCAGCGGCTGGAGCTGGTGATATAGGTGAAGCCATAAGGGAGCTGATCGGAGATGGAGCTGAAGGTCTGCGTCTGAGACGTGGAGTTGGTCAGTTTGACGGTGTAGGTGATGGGCGCGCTTGGGTTTTGAATGTAGGGGGAGACGGTCTTGGTGAGATATAAGCCTGCCTCCCCAGCGCTGACCGCGATCTTGATGTAGTCAACGTGCAGGACCTTATCCGACCCGGTACTGGTGTTGGTGAAGCGGATGTTAATATACGGGATATCGCTCAGGCTCAGCCCGCCTACCTGGCCCTGGTTGGCCAACAGATCGTAGGTCTCGGTATTATAAGAGGTCGGTGCCCTGGTGCGCGAGGGCAGGATGCTCGTATTCACGAAGGTAGAGGCGTTCGGTTGCCCCTGGCTGCCCTTTCCCCATTGGAGGTAATCGACCGCGCTGGCGGTAACGGGATAGCTCCCATCGGTACTGTAGACGATGGTGAGCACAGCGGCGATCAGGTCGCCTTGTGTGGGCAGCCCTGTGGTGCTGAAGCCGTTGAAGTGCATGATGTTGTTGCCCGCTGAGGCGTTATTGACGTCATAGGTAGTGGCATCCTGGCTCTGGACGTTAGCCAGCAGGGAGCCGGTGTTGTCCTGTACCCCCTTGCTATTAGGGACGATCTCGGTGCTGGCCGCCTCGGCCGTCGAGTGACTGTCCCAAACGAGGGATAAGGGGAGGCTAGCCTTGTGCCAGAGTGCTGTCAGTCCATGGCGAATACCTTCAGCCAGTTGGAGCGAAGGTCCTTGCGTGGAGCTCCATTGGCCGGGGTTGAGCAGCCTGACAGTCACGGTGGTAGTGATCCCGTTCGGGGGGTCGGAGGGCATGGTGATACTGGTGGTATTGTTCGGGTTGTTTTTATAAGAGGTAGTGATGTTGCCGCGCAGGCTGGGATCGTTCTTTAAGCTGACAATGGCATATTCTATCCCTGAATCAGCGGCGTAGTAATGCATAGCCATCTGGTCGCTCTGGTTCAGCTGAATCAGCAGGCTGCTCAGCAGGGTGAGCCCGGGGGGGATCAGGAGGGCCGCCACCCCTACAGCGAAGAGGACGATGATGATTGCTGCGCCTCTCTCGTTTCTCATTGGTACCGACTCCGTGAGGCTACCTTGAGGGTGGAGGTGAGGACCTCGCTATCACTGGTGACGGTGATGTTTACGGTTACCAGTGGGTTGTAGGTATCGCCACTCAGTTGGAAGGTGAGGTCGTTGGGGCCGGCGAGGTTGCGGGCGATGATTATCGTTGTCTGAGGACCACTACTGGTCGAATGAGTGCGCAGGAGCTGGTTGCCGGAAAGGCTGTATTGGACGGTATGCGTCACCGTTGGGCTGGGGGAGAGATCGTTCCAGGCCAGGGTCAGGGTATTGCCAACCGGTGTGGGGGAGAGGCTGATCTGGGGGGCATTACCCGACTGGGCCGCTGTGATGTCCTCGGCCAGCCAGGTACCCGCCAGACTGATGTCCTTGATGTTGCTGGCGCTGCGCGTGGTATCGCTGAAGGTCCTGTAGGTGAGCAGGACGAAGGAGGTGATGAAGACGGCCAACAGGCTGGAGATGGCCATCATCATCAGGAGCTCGATGATGCTTTGTCCCCTCTCGTTCATTGGCGGTTCACCTTGTAGTCCTCCAGGGTGAGGATGACCTTTCCATAATGGCTGACCCTGACGACGATCTTCTGCAAATCGGTGGAGACGGTTGTGGAAGTGGTGATATCGACAGCGTAATCAGGGGGGGTAGCGACGAGGCTATAGGCTGTTGGCGTGGAGTTATAGGTCTGGTTCTTGATGTACTCGATCTGTGATCGGGCTATATTGGCGGCGATCGCCTTTTCGTCGCTGAGCCTGGTGGCCAGGGCACTGCCCGACATGGCGTTCAGCAAGGGCAGGATGATGATGGCGACGAAGGCGAGGGCCACTAAAACCTCAGCAATAGTTTCGCCTTTCTCGGCCAGAAGTGCTCTCCTCATGATCGTTGCCCAAGGGCGCCCTCCCTAAAGGGAGTATAACACAAGGCGATGGCATTGTGTAAAACAGTACACCACAGGCATTCACTATAGGAAGTATATCATCTGAGCGCTTAAACCAGCAACATGAAATCCTGCACTGTGTCGAGTTTGACGGTTGTCTGAGGCCATAGTAGAATGCGGGCAACGAGGCTTCATTGTCTATAATCCCCCGTCGCCGAGGTGGCAGGGGGGCAGGGGGGACGAGAGCATCAAGTGACAGAGATACTAGTTACCGGAGGCGCTGGTTTCATCGGCTCGCACATCGTTGAGGCCCTTCTGGGGATGGGACTGGTTCCGGTGGTTGTGGATGACCTCAGCTCCGGTGAGGCAGCTAACCTCCCTCTGGGGGTAACCTTCTACCGGCTGGATATAACCTGTGCTGAACTGGCCAGAGTTTTTCAGCGCCATTGTTTTGAGTCCCTGATCCACTGTGCGGCGCATGTGAGCGTCGTCGGGTCTATGGAGAACCCGACCCTCGATCTACTGGTGAACGTCCAGGGCACACAGCACCTGCTTAAACTGTGCCAGGAGTACGCTGTGCCCAAGATCGTCTTTCTTTCCAGCGGTGGGGCTATCTATGGGGAGACGGAGACGCCAGCCTCCGAGGAGACCCCGCCGGCGCCGCAGAGCTACTATGGCCTGCACAAGTATTGTGCTGAGAGGCTGATCGAATTGAGTGGGCTCGACTTCGCCATCTTGCGCCTGGCCAACGTCTATGGCCCCCGTCAGAGGGGCGATTTGGAGGGAGGGGTGGTGGCCATTTTCATGGAGCGGCTACGCCAGCGTGAGCCAGTGGAGATTTTCGGCTCTGGCGAACAAGAGCGAGATTTTGTCTTCGTGAAGGATGTCGTCGAGGCCGTGTTGGCCACTTTGCGGTATAATAAGAATGATGTCTGGAACATTGGTACGGGCTGTTCTACCACTATCAACCAGCTATTGAGTCTTCTGGTGCAGCAGCTGGGCGAGCCGGTGGGGGTGTGCTATCGGCCGCTCAGGAAGGGAGAGATATTCCGGTCCTGTTTGGATGTATCTAAGATCATCGCCGCTGGCTTGTGGCGACCGCGGTATAGCCTGACCGAAGGGTTGCGTGAGACTTTAGGTGGGTAAGTGATGATCGTCGCCTCCGCTCTAACTAAGCAGTTTGGCCCTCTTACCGCTGTGGATGGACTCACCTTTGAGGTGAACCCTGGGGAAACCCTGGCTCTGTTAGGGCCGAATGGAGCGGGGAAAACGACGACAGTCAGGATGCTGAGTGGTTTACTACGCCCCACGGCTGGGCAGGCCAGCATTGCTGGATACGATACCGTTCAAGAGGCGGCGAGGGTACACGCTGTAGTGGGGCTACTGACCGAGCAGCCAGGCTTTTATCCCCGTATGGACCCGCTCGCCTATCTGCTCTTTTTCGGGCAGCTGTATGGCCTATCCCCACGGGCCATTCAGCAGCGCAGCGAGGAGTTGCTGACCAGGTTCGGACTCTGGGAGCATAGACATACGGCTATCGGCGCTTTTTCGGCCGGTATGCGGCAACGCATGGCCCTGATGCGGGCCTTGATTCATAATCCGGCAGTGCTATTCCTGGATGAGCCCACCTCGGCCCTTGACCCCAGCAATGCGAAGATTGTCCGCGATTATATCGCCGAATTGAAGCGCGGTGGTCATACAATCATCGTCTGTACGCACAATTTGGCCGAGGCGGAGCTGTTGGCTGACAGCGTGGCCATCATCAGGTCCGGGCGGCTGCTGAAGTGGGGTCCATTGGCCAGGGTGAAGGATGAACTCCTTGGTCCACCTACCTTCGAGGTGCGGCTGTGTCCCGCTGCTGGGGCAGCGCTGGATGAGGCCGTTCCTGGGCTAAGGAGGCTCGTTCAGGTGGAGAATACTGGTCCTGATTGGCTGCGCTTTCGGACCGAGAGTCCGACGGCGACCAATCCGCTGGTCGTAAGGTCTTTGGTCGAGGCTGGACATCAGGTCGTTTCCCTGGCGGAGGTGCCGCGTAGCCTTGAGGATGTCTACCTTAAGTTAGTGGCTGCTTGACTATGATAGAGAAGGCTGTGATCATCAGCGAGCGGGATATACGGGAGGCAGCGGCGGGATGGCGTTCCTTGGTTCCCCTGGCTCTGCTGGCCGTAGTCTTCCCTGTCCTGTTGGTCCTGGGAATGCAGTCGCTGCAACCCCTTCTGCGGGAGCTGAACCTTTTCTCTGACCTGAGCAAGATTTTCCCCTTCCTGGCCCTGATGATCGGCTTTTTGCCCTCCTCGTTCTCCCTGGTCTTCGCCCTGGAGGGCTTCGCTGGCGAACGGGAACGACGCACGCTGGAGTGGTTGTTAGTGACGCCCCTGACGGACGGGGAAATCTACCTGGGGAAGTTTATGGCGGCCGTTATCCCCTCTTTAACCTTCACCTATGTTTCCATCGTCATCTTCAGTCTGGTTTCCATCTTAACGGGTTTCGGTGTGGTGACGAATCAACTGCTTTCTCAGGTGATAGGCATCAACACCGTTCAGTGTGCCCTGATGACGGCGGCAGCCCTCATTGTCTCCAGCAATGCTCTCACGACGCGAGGGGCGAACTTAATGGCCATTTTTATCATAACGCCTGTCTTAGCTCTGCTCCAGTTTGAGTATCTGTTGTTGCAATCTGGCTATCTCCCTATCGTCTGGCTGCTCGTCCTGGCGGCTCTGGTCGTAACCGTGCTTCTGGTGCGCCTGGGGGTGAGGCTTTTTGACCGTGAGGCGGTCCTCTCCCAGGAGAGCTATCGCCCCAGCCGACGCGAGACACTAGCGAAGGCCTGGTCGATGTTCCTGTGTCCAACGGAGTCGTTGGGGCGGTGGGACATATATGGACATTCGGTCGCCTTACTGCGCCAGAATCTCGTTGCCTTGCTGATCGTTGTAGGTGTGATGCTGCTCAGTTTTGGGGGAGCCTATGGCTACTCCCTCTCTCATCCGCTGGGATTGAGCATAGTCCCATCCGGGCTGTCTTCCGGGGCACCGTCTGGGCCGGTCGCTGGGCTGCCGAGTCTGACCGTCCAGGGCATATTCCTCCACAATCTGAGGGCTCTGCTGGTGGGGGCGGTCTTAGCGTTGTTCTCCTTTGGCACGTTTGCTTTGCTCACGGTGATGCTGCCCCTGGCCGTTCTGGGGTTCTTCGCCGGGCAGGTGGCTACGGCCGGTGGGGAGCCCCTGCGTTACCTTCTGGCCTGGGTCCTCCCGCATGGCCTGATTGAGCTCCCCACCCTGGCTATCGCCGCCGCTTTCAATTTTGCCCTGGGGATGGCCGTTTTCAATACTAGGGCTGGTCATCCGATTGGGGAGTGTGTTTTGCAGGCGGCGATGAACTGGCTGCGCATCCTGCTGACGTTCATCGTTCCCCTGCTGCTCCTGTCGGCTATATTAGAAGTCCACCTCACCCCTCGGGTCATCACCCTGTTCTACGGACCGTAGAGGACATTACAAGTCCCCGATGTCAACTGAGTGAGCGCTTGTGTCTCCCTTGCCCTTCTTCCGCCGGGGAGGCCTGCCTGCGCCTGCAGCAGGCAGGTCAAGGAGGGAGGGCGCCGCCCCACTACGCGGAGCGAAGCGGGATGCAGCCCAGGTTATAATCCCCCTTCTCCCGCCGGGGCGTTGGGGAGGTCGGGGGGGGGGCAGTAGGAGCACGTGGCCAACTGCCCCTTAGAGTGAAGTGGGATACGACCCAGATCCAATCCCTTTTTATCTTAAGGGGGTAGTCCAGAAGGGGGCTAGCCTTAGGGTGAATCGGAATACACCCTAGATCTATCCCCCCTTCTCCCGCTGAAGCGAGGGGCGGTCAAGGAGGGCGCACCCTCCTTGGAGGGTTCTAGGGCTCCGCCCTAGTCATCATTTCCCCCCTCTCTTTGTGGGAGAAGGGGGCCAGGGGGCGAAGGCGTCTTCCAGGAAAGTTGACAGAAGGATGGGCTGGGGATACAATCCCTAGCCAGAACATCCGTCTGGCTGTTCGATGACCGAGGGCCCTTCGCCATTTCTAAATCTAAGAGAGATAGATGAGAATTAAGTTTTGGGGCACCCGAGGGTCTATACCAGTACCCGGCGCCGCTACTTTAAGGTACGGCGGCAATACAGCCTGCCTTCAGGTGATCACTGACGATAACACCCTGATCATCATCGACTGTGGCACAGGGATAAGGAATCTCGGCCACTGGCTGGATAAGCACTGGCCCCACCCCATCAGGGGACACATCCTGCTTTCTCATTTGCACTGGGACCACATTCAGGGTTTCCCCTTCTTTGTTCCTGCCTTTAGGCCTGAAAATGAGTTCGCCATTTATGGCCCTCAGGATATGGATAGAAGGCTGGATGAGGTCTTCGCTGGGCAGATGGAGTACCCCTATTTTCCGCTGCGGTTGAGGCAACTACCTGCTCGACTGACCTTCCATGAGTTAACCGAGGGCTCGTTCCAGATCGATAACATAGAGGTCACTACCCTCCCCCTTCATCATACCTCCCTAACCCTTGGCTACCGCCTTCAGATCAATGGGTCGGTCCTGGTTTATGCCTCTGATACTGAACCCCACGCCCCCCAGCGGGCGGCCCTCTCTAGTTATGTAAACCATCGTCTCACCTCCGGCCACGGGGAGGGTGATCGTTTCACCCATGAGGGTAATCGTCGCCTGGCCTCCTTCGCCCAGTGTGCTCAGCTGTTGATCCACGATGCCCAGTACACGGCTGAGGAGTACACGGAAAGGGTTGGTTGGGGACATAGCAGCGTTGACTACGCCGTAGATGTGGCTGTTGAGGCGCAGGTGGGGCAACTGGCCCTCTTTCATCATGATCCTGACCACACTGATCAAGTCATAGAGAGGTTAGAGCGGTATGCTCAGGAGCGGGCGGCTCAGTGCGGAGCAGCTATGAGAGTCTTTGCGGCGGCGGAGGGACAGGAGCTCCGCTTGGGGAGAGTGGATCAGCCGGTGCAGGAGGCGCGGTGATGGCTTCCCGCTGGCCTCTTTCTCTCTGACCTCTATTATGCGCACAGGAAAACTCCCTCCAGATATTTTAGAAAAACTGGTCTTCCCCTACCTGGGGATGAGACGGAAGGATGTCCTGGTTCACGCTGCCCTGGGCGAGGACTCGGCCGTCATCGATTTCGGGGATTCGGTCTGTGTGGTCTCCACCGATCCCATCACCGGGGCCACTAAGCGTTCGGGCTGGTTGGCCGTCCATATCTCCTGTAACGATGTGGCGGCCAATGGGGCCACGCCGCTGGGCGTTCTTCCCACGTTGCTGTTGACGGAGGAGAGCACTGAGGATGAGGTGCGGGGCATCATGGAGGAGGTGCATCAGGCGGCATTGGAGCTGGGTGTCGAGGTGCTTGGGGGGCATACAGAGGTTACCCCTGGCTTGCCCATGACCATCATCTCTCTGGCGGCCATCGGTCGGGCACCCAAGGAGCGCTTCGTTACCTCCGCTGGGGCCCAGCCCGGGGACGATCTCTTGATCACCAAGAGTGCGGCTATAGAGGGAACGGCCATTCTGGCCATAGATTATGGGGATATGCTGCTGCGTACTCTGGATCTGGCTACCGTACAGCGAGCCCAGGCCCTTATTCGCCAGATCAGCGTTGTCCCTGAGGGGATCAAGGCGGCGGCTTGTGGCGTTAGTGCTATGCACGATGTCACGGAGGGTGGAGTGATCGGGGGGCTTTTCGAGTTGGCTGAGGCCTCAGGGGTGGGATTGGAGGTCTGGCTGGAGAGGATCCCTATTCGGCCCGAAACCGAGGCGATCTGTGCCCTCTTTGGGGCTGACCCTCTGCGGCTGATCTCCAGTGGAGCGATGCTGATCACAGCCAGAGATGGGCAAAGGATAAAGGGGGCACTCGAAGAGCAAGGAATCGCCGCATCCCTCATCGGGCGGGTGACCGAAGGGGAGAGGCTGCTCTATAGAGAGGGTGTAGGTATCCCTCTCGTGCCCTGTGAGAGGGACGAGCTCTGGCGAATACTAGAGAAGATAAAATAATCGTCTCAGCTGATGGCAAAATCGTGACCATCCGCTGGTTTTAGCTAGCAGATCAGCGTTGCTCTCCAGCGAACCCAACTAGCCCTGACGCGTTCATCTGGCTGATACGCTGAAACGTAGACTTTAAGACCGGATATAGAGAGCGATACAGGGCATACTGTTCTTCGTAACATGCGTTGTGTTCCGGAATCGGCTCGATATGGCTAGTGATGCGAATGGTATACTGGCAGGCTTCTTCCACGTTCGGCCAAACCCCAGCTCCGACGCCTGCAAGGAGCGCTGCGCCGTAAGCTGCCCCTTCGGTAACGTTGACTGTAGCAAGTTCCGCACCGAGGATATCCGCGAGGATCTGCTGCCACAACGCGCTGCGTGCTCCGCCGCCGGAGATACGCACCTGCCGTACGTCCTGCCCCAATTCCTTCAGCAACTCGAGCGAATCACGCAGGCCAAACGCCACGCCCTCTAGTACCGCGCGCACCATGTCTGCCTTGTTGTGATGCAGTGTGAGGCCGATAAACGCGCCACGAGCGTTGGGGTCAGGATGAGGGGTGCGTTCGCCGCTGAGATATGGCAAGAATACAAGCCCTTTGCTACCCGGAGGTGCACGCCCCGCTTCTTCCATCAGGAACTCGTAAGGATCGCGCCCCGTTAGATCCGCCACTGTCTTCTCTAGCTGACCGAGCACATCGCGGAACCAGCGCAGACTGCCGCCCGCAGAAAGCATCACTCCCATCACGTGCCATTTGCCGGGTACAGCATGACAAAACGCATGCAAGCGTCCTTGCGGTTCGACGCGCAATTCGTCGGTATGCGCAAACACGACGCCCGACGTGCCAATCGTCGCGGACACCAGACCATTCGCGACGATTCCACTTCCCACTGCTTGGGCAGCCTGATCTCCACCGCCGCCGACAACAGGCAGACCTGTATGCAGCCCGGTCGCTTGTGCTGCGTGCGCTGTCACGCCGCCGGTGACGGTCGTGGATTCTGAAGATGTGGGCAGCCATTCGCGAGGAATTTGGAGAGCGCGCAGCATCTCATCCGACCAAGCCCGGCGACGTATGTCGAGCAGCAGCATTCCTGAGGCATCGGAAACATCGGTGGAGAACTCGCCGGTCAAGCGATAGCGGATATAGTCTTTGGGCAGCAGGATATGGGCGACCTTCTCGTAGACTTGAGGCTCGTGCTTGCGAACCCAGAGAATTTTCGGCGCGGTGAAACCAGGCAGCGCGGGGTTGCAGACGAGTTCCATCAGGCGCGAAATGCCGATCCGTTCGGTGATCTCGCGGCATTCGTTCTCGCTGCGCTGGTCATTCCATAGCATAGCAGGGCGAAGCGCACGGCCATCTGCGTCAAGCAGCACCAGGCCGTGCATTTGACCTGTAAGCCCCATGCCCTTGATCTTGCGCGGGGAAACGTTCGCCCGCGCCAGCGCGGCCTGGATGCTCTGCACGGTCGCGCTCCACCAGTCTTCCGGGTCTTGCTCCGACCAGTTGGGATGGGGAGTGCAAAGTGGGTACTCGGCCATCGCTTTGGCGGCGACATCGCCGCTCTCGGAGATGATGAGCGTTTTGGCACCCGTCGTGCCAACGTCAATGCCCATCAAGTAGGTCATGGTCAATCGTCAATCACCTGGGTTATCCGTTGGATTTGCGGATCGGTGAAAATATCACTTGCATCGTCGCTGTGCGTGGAGAATTCAGAAACCACCGCGCCTTCTTCGCCGCTCTGAAACCAATGTCTTGTGTTCGGCGGCAACGTGTACTGCTCCCCCGGCTTTAGAACAATTTCATGCCACACCTGATAGTACTGGCGGCTTTGCTCAGGCGGCTTTGCTTTCGGGTTCGGCGTCGATTCGCCGGGAACGTAAAGATAGAGCGTTCCCCAACGACAGCGAAAGGTTTCTTCCTTGCCAGGCTCGTCCCCTTGCGGTGGGTGATAGTGTTCTGGGCAGGTCTGACCTGGAAACAAAACCAGTTCCTTGGCGCACACGCGATCGGTGTTAACGTACGTCAAGAGTTCCAGGCCCGTCTGCGAGGGTTCGCCCAAACCAAAATCGGCGACCTCGATGCGCGCAGCCTCTTCAGGTATTATGGCAATGCCCGCGCGCTTCAAGTATTCGAGCGTGCGTTTTTGAGCGAATGCGAGTTCTGATTTTCTGATCATCGTTTTCCCTCATTCTGTCAACCTACTTAGTTGCTCTGCAAGAGTGCGCGAGCGCGCGAGGCCGCGGACGCGGCGTCAGATGCATAAACATCCGCGCCGATGGTCTCGGCAAATTTATGTGTTACCGGCGCGCCTCCAACCATCACCTTGACCTTGTCGCGCAATCCCGCAGCTTTGAGCGCCTCTATCGTCGCCTTCATCGCTGTCATCGTGGTTGTGAGTAGGGCAGACATGCCTATGATTTGGGGCGCTGTGTCTCGCACCGCCTCCACGAACTTGGCTGGCGCGACATCTACCCCGAGGTCAATCACTTCCAGGCCCATGCCCTCCATCATAATCCCCACCAGGTTCTTGCCAATGTCATGTAAGTCTCCCACTACTGTGCCGATGATGACCCTGCCGATAGGCTTGACACTGGCCTGGGCTAGTTTGGGCTTGAGAAGAGCCAAACCTTCCTTCATGGCGCGTGCCGCGATGAGCATCTCTGGCACGTAGAATTCACTGCGTTCAAAGCGTGCGCCGACTTCAGTCATAGCAGGGATCAGCGCTCTGTTCAGGATTTCATTCGCCGAGAGGCCCTGATCCAGAGCCTGTTGAACCAGCACTTGGGTCTGAGGCATTTTGCCGACAATGACCGCCTGTTGAATCTCGTTGAGAATCTCCGTCATAATGACCCCCTATCCCGATTTGTGATCAGTTCAGATGGATGATCGTGCATGGTAGACTTGCTTTCTTTAGCGCAGCGCGCCGTCTGCTGAGAATGTGAGCCTCTGTGCCTGGTGCGCGATGGAAACTGTTGATACGTCGTATAATTCCTTCAACACCGCACTTGACGCCCAAAAGTGAGCGAGGTGGGCCGTGTCTGGAATACGAACCACTAGCGCCTGATCTGCCAGCACAGGAGCGAGAAGCCGCAGCGCGAGATCAATTGCAGCCTGATCTGTTGGACAGACTAATGGAAGTTTAGCCCTTTCGAGGAAACCGCTCGTCGTGGCGTTCATGTAAAAGGTCTCCTGGTCAATCTTGCTGGCCAGCCGCGCCGTGGTGAGGTCTGCTAGACCCATTCCGATCGCATTGCCATGCGAAGCATCAGTTAGATCGAGAACCACCAGATACTCGACGCGCGGTGCAGGAGGGTCAGGCTCGCCGGGCACACGGAAACGCCCGATGACGTTGGTGTCCATGCCTGATCCGCTAATCTCCTTGCCCATGCGCTCGATGATGAGCAGGTCAATGTTCTTGATAGGCAGTTTCGCCATTTGCTCGACCGCGCGCCGCAAGAGGCTGGGTTCTTCATCGGCGATGCGTTCGCGAGGGATAAGTATAATGTCCGATGTAGCATCATAGCCATCTTCGATGATTGCGAGACCGAAGATGATGGAGCTGTTCTCTAGCGCAATACGCGCGTATTCCGGGATGAGTGTGCGCAAGCCTTCTGCCCCAAAACTATGAATATACGCTGCCTGATCGTGTTTGCCCAGGCCGATGGCAATCATCTTCGCCAATCCGCTTTCCACTGGCCCTGTAAAGTCCGTGTGCTTTTTCACTCGTCCGACGACAATCAGTCCGTCAGCGCGATGAGCGAGGTGGTCCATCATCACGGGTTGTCCTCTACAGCTATGGCCGATCTCATCAACTTCAAGGCTTGCGCGGATGGGCGCTCCTATCGTCTTCGGTGTGATCGCAAGATCGGCCAGTAGCGCCAGTTGGCCTTCCACGGATGCGCCGCCATGCGCTCCCATCGCTGGTACGAGGAAGGGTTGAAACCCGCGTCTCTTGAGGTCGTCGCACAGCACGCGCAGGATGAGAGCGATGTTCGCGATGCCTCGGCTGCCTGCCGTTATCGCTATGCTTGCTCTCTTGGGCAGGCTGCTCCATCCCGACCAACGCTCCAATTCCGCGCGCACCTGCGACGGAATGTCGGCGATGGGTCTAGACACAAGTTGTTGCTCGACGGGATACATCATCGGATAAGGCTCTGGCGATGACATTTCAATCCTCTGGAATCAAGAGCACCTTCAGGGCAGATTTGTCTTCAAATGCGCGAAAGGCTTCTTCCCACTTGGACAGGGGATAGACTGTATTGACCAGGGCGGCGACCTGGACCTGCCCGCTCCTCAGCAGGTTGAGCGCGGTGATCCACGACGTCCACTTGGAACCAATCGAGCCTGTGACCTTGAGTTCGCGATAGGCGACCTGGGCAAAGTCGAGTGGGAATGCGCCGCTCGCGAGGCCGACTTGGGTATAGCGTCCTCCTTTGCGAGTCACCTCCAAACCCGCGCGTGCAGCCGCAGGTGACCCAGAACATTCAAGGTAAACATCCGCGCCGCGCCCGTCAGTTAATCGAAGAAGCACCTCGCTCAACGATTCGTCCTCCACATTCACCGTCACATTCGCTCCCAGTCGATGTGCCAGCGACAACCGTGTCTCATCGGCACGAACGCCTGATACGACGACAAACGCGCCTGCGGCCCTGGCGATCTGCATACACAAGAGTCCAATGCTCCCAGGGCCTGCAACAACCGCAGTCTCCGACGGGGAGATCACCGTGAGTTCGGACACCGCGTGGGCGCAGCAAGCCAGTGGTTCACACATCACTCCCTCGTGGAAACTCAGGTTTTCTGGCAATCGGTGAACTCGCATGCGCGGGACGATGCAGTATTTAGTGAAGCATCCGTGATAGACATAGCCAATCAGATACTTTTGGTTGCACAGGTTGTAGTTGCCTGTCTGACAGTGTAGACATGTACCACATACGCTGAAGGCCGTCTCGCTTGTTACCCGTTCGCCTATTCTGAGATCGTCCACTCCTTCACCCAGCGCGCTGACCACGCCGCAGAACTCGTGTCCCATAATCACGGGAGGGCGAAGGTTCAAGTGGATGTCGCTGTGGAGGATATGCAGGTCGGAACCGCAAATGCCCGCCGCTTTGACCTCGATTTTCACTTGACCGGGACCGGGCTGCGGTTCGGGCATGCCTTCGAGCCTCACGTTTCCAGGACCTGGGCTTGTTTTCATCAACGCGAGCATTTCGTCTCCCCACTTACCCTTTTTGGAACAGCACCTCAGCAATCTTGAACGGCTCGATCACTCCCACCGATTCACTATCAAGTGTGCGCACACTTGCAACGCGCCACGGGTCGCAGCAAATCGTATGTAGTTGTGTCGTTGCGCCCATGGTTTCAAACAAGCGGCATACGATGGCATCATCGCGAGCGAACAACGCGGTCGGGATCAAATTGGCACTCTCTAGGCGAAGAAGCGAAATCGCACTTGGAAGTGAGCCATTTGCCTCTCTCGCCATTGTTACCCGCAGTGGATAGCGGTATGAGAATGCCTGTGCAGGCACATTCGCTCCTCGCCAATCGCCGTCATGCGGATAGACTGCATAATGAATGACGTGGCATCCGCACAGGCGAAGATCGTAGTCTTTGATGTACACTTGCGGCATGGCGCGTGTGCCAAAGTCTCTGCCCATTATCCCGCAAGCCAGGACATTCGCCAATACATTGCCCCGCACCCAAAAGCGATTTGTGCCGCGATGGAAAACAGCCAGGCCCGCCTTTTCGCTGCCCAAGCGCACCCAACTGGTCGGGAAGAACGGTCGCTCTTCTCTCCCGCGAATGACGCCAAAAGGAATATCATGGGTGATGCTGCCTCGCGGCGCAACAGGCCAGTACACATTAAGTTTGCTCTCGTCTTCCCAATAGTTGCCGAATAAGGTGTTGGCAAAGTTAAAGGTCAACGTAAAATCAATGCGTGGCAGATGATGGTAGAGGAGGATTTCCTGAATTACGCTGACATCCCCAATCTTGCCTTCGACTAACACGCGCTGCGCGACCTTACCAACGGTGATGACGGGTTTCCCACTCGGAACAAACTCGCGCCACGCGTCGGGAGCTCTCACCCTCAGTGTGTTCCCGCCATCGTTTCCAGGGGCGATCATTTCGACATCGCCTTTCGCCGTGCGCAGCGAACTGAATGTCCCGTCCGCTTCAAGTGTGGCGCGATAGAAGGCATTTTGAAAAAACGATGATCCTGATAGACTCGCCTCTCCGGACGTTGGGGCGGCTTCGACGATTTGGTATCCCCAGCCCCGCGTATCGGCACGAAAGAGCAGCTGCACCTTCGCCCCTTTATCTTTACGCTCCACGGCCAGAATTTGACTAGGCACCTCCGATCCATCTGCATTTCGCACATTGAGATTGGCGACAGACGAGTCCGGCAGATCCAACTCCACGGAGGCTACATCCGTGCGCGCGACGGGCCAGGGTTCCCATACGATCAAGAGGGTCCCTTTCAAAAAAGCGCGAGTGTTTATCTGAGAGGCAATCGCGCTTGTCGCTGCGGCAATGACATTCTCAGCTGCTGCCTGCGCCTCCACTACCCAGCCGACAGCCTTTTTGTGCAAGCCCACCCCAGCCATCCAGTAGCAATCATGATGCTGCGCGCGAAGGAGTGCGTGCCATGCAGGGCGAAGATTATCCACAGGTCGGCCGGCAAGCGCGTGCGCGAGCGCGCCAAGCCCCTCGGCTTCAAGCAGAGCTGCTTCCGCGCTTCGATCAGTGCGATGAAGAAGTTCGGCATTAATCCCATCGCCATAGCCCCAATAGGTGTAAAGGCGCGTGTGCGACCTTGAGGGGGACTCGGCCAACCGGGATTCCAATGCGTGGTCAAGGACGACAAACTCGTGATCGGCATGGTCCTCGATCCACTCATCGTCAATATCCACCATATCTGGAAAGTCGCAGCGAATCGGCGGATAGTGTAAGAGGTCCTTGACGAACTCTCGGCGGAGTTCCTCACGATGGCTGTCGGAGCCATGCACACTGCCCTTAGGGCGTAGGCGCGGCTGTGCGAGATAAAGGGGAATCTCAGTCCCGTCGAGTCCGTGCCACTGGGTAAATTCCTCGTCATGCAAGAATCGCAGCCCCTGGTACTGAACCCCAAGGATCTCATGAGGAGTGAGGAATGAGAGGACCCAGAAAAATCCTGGTGTGACCGCAAAGCGATATCCCAACGCGCGGAGAATCTGCGGCATCTGGTCATGAATGGCGGGTTCCTGGTGGGCATACGAGCGCACGCGCACGCCGACGATGCGCTCTATCGCCGCGAGCCCTTCGGTCATTTGGCGCAAGTTAGACTCGCTTCCCAGGCCGTGGAGATGCGCCTGCGCATAACTGCCATTGACAAATCCCACACGGCCAACCTGCACAAAATGCCGCAGCCGCTCGATCAGGTCAGGGGCGTGTTCCGCCAGGTTTTCGAGTTCGACGCCTGAAAAGTCATAGTTGAATTTGAGGTGTGGATAACGGTCGAGCGCGGAGAGGTTGCGACGGATGCGCGCGATATATGCCTTGATGTCCGGCTCGCCCCACGGCGGCGTGCGTTCCGCAGCAGTTTCATCTTGCTCGATGATGAGATACATCGGGTGTTGGCAGAGCGCAAAGTACCACTGAGTCATGAATCCCTCCTCACGCTATCATCCCTCTTCATACACCGTATCGTAGAGAGCAAGTATGTTCTCCACAGGAATATCAGGCAGTAAATAGTTTGCCGGGCACAGGATCACCCCTCCGCCTGGCGCCAACTCGCGCAGCAGACGTCTGACCTCTTGCCGCACATCCTCTGCTGTGCCGAGCGCGAGGTTGGTGACCAGCGACACGGCCCCGTGCAAGACCAGCTGATCGCCGAAGGCGTGCTTGATCTCCACGGGGTCCATCCCTTTTGCCTCTGGCTCAATCGGGTTCAGCGCATCCACCCCCATCTCCACCAGGTCGGGTATGATCTCGCGAATCGCGCCATCGCAATGCAGCATGAACCTGAGGCCGTAGGCATGAGCCAGATCAACAAGCCGCTGCAACTCTGGCTTGATCAGCGCGCGCCAGTGCGCAGGACTCATGAGCAGGTTGTTCGAGCCTCCATAGTCATCGCCAATGAACATAATATCAAAATATCCTGGCGCGCTCTCGAACATTCGCTCAGACAGCGCGATGTGAAAGTCTACCAGGCGATGCAGCAGAGCGAACACAAGGCCGGGTGCGTCGTACAGGTTGATGAGCAATCGTTCCATCCCCATGAGATGGCAGGCCTGGGTGAAGAATGGACTCCAGCTCCCGCCGCAGAGCGCGTACTGACGATGCACTCTGCAATACTCCCGCAGTCCCGAATAATCGTACCAGTTGAGGTCGGGGAAGGGATGGCGCAGGACATCTTCAATGTCTTTTGCATCAGCCAGGGGGTGGGTGATAGATACGCCTGCATATAAGCCGCGCCGACGGAACCCCCACTCGGTCTCCCATGAGCCATCCTCGAAGACTCGCAGAGGCGGACCGATGTATGGCAATTGGGGATGACGCAGGTCTACGTAGAAACGTTGCAGCAATCCTTCGGGCCATCGTGCATACGGATCGCGCTCTGGGGACAAGCCAAAATACTTACGCAATACCTCGCGCGCATCGTCCGTCATCCACGTGTCGAGAGGGACACGGTCGGGCTGTTGGTGATTGAAGGCAAGGAGAACTCTTTCTCGGCTATCCATGATTGCCGTTATCTATAGCGGCCATATTTCTCCGCCACCTCGACCAGTTTGTAGATATTCTCATCGGGCGTATCGCGGCCACATTGATCGCCCGTTGAGAGAATATAGCCACCTCCTTCAGCCGCGTCCTCGATGCACTTGATTGCTGCTGCTTCAACCTCGTCCACTGAGGAGAGCATCGTCACAAAGGTGTTGATGTTGCCCTTCAAGCAGAACTTGTCGCCAAAGCGCGTTTTCGCCAGAGCCAGATCAACATCGCCGCCCGGCGGAGGTTCGAGCGGTTCCATCACGTCGAGTTGCGTCTCGTTATAATTGATTTCGACAATAAGCCAGGAACGGCCACAGGTGTGCTGGTGTGCGATCATGCCCGCTTCTTTCGTGAGGGCGGTCGTGGCCTTGATCCATGGCAGGTTATAGCGCCTATAGATTGCCGGGGAGATGAGGCTCAGAGAGGACCGCGATCCCTGAAAGATGATCTCGTCTGGCCTGGCAGCGAGGCAAGCCTTGAGGCGCGCGAGACTGTAGCGCAAGTAGAATTCCATGATCTCGTCCATCAGTTCGGGATAATCGAAGAAATCATACAGCGCCATCTCGTCGCCGTGATCGCGGATGCGCACCCACCAGTCTACAGGAAGGTCGAGGCTGATCGCATAGACGCCGAGGTCGCCGACGAGCGCGTAATCTTCCAGGATATCCGGAAAACACCATTCTTCGCCCATCAGCCAATGCAACTTTTGCCAATCGCTCACGGGGTCCTTGATGAGTCCGTGATCGGGCCAAGGAGAGTTGTCGCGCAGATAGACCATGCGACTATTCAATTCGCCTAACGGCGTCTCGATCACCACTTCCTCGGTTACATCCCTGGGGCGGTGGTCAACCAGCGTACGGCGAACGAGATCGGGATGAACCAAAAAGCCGCCGATGTCGTACGCCGCCGCTGGAAGGGGAAACAGGTCGCGCCTAGTGCCGGGCATTTTGCCGTAGAGGTACCACGCGTCAATGCCAAATTTGCGGACTGCGTCCATATACGCAACACACAATGGTGGGTTGTTGAACAGATAGAGTTCCCAAAAGTCCTTGCCCGTAAGGCGCGCGGGGATCATGTTTGAGATGTCAGGGGAAACAGGCACGCGGTCGGGGATATGCCGCCGCATGGCAGACAACATGCGTTCTTTCCCGGTCATAGTTCTCTCAAGGCCAGTCATAGGTCTCTCGAGGTGGCGCGGCAACGGTTGCGCCCTTGTTCGATGCCTTTGCTGGCTTGCCCCACCACAGCGTTGTGTTGGTTGTGGAATCAAAGACATACAGGCGCGTCGGATCGAGAATAAGCCAGGTGCGGTCGTGGGGGCGTCCCTCGAAATCGGGGCCCATGCGCGCCGTGAAGCGCTGCGAACCAGTACTGACCTCTACCAGCGTGTCCGAGCCCATCTGTTCGACGACGTAGATTTCGCCTGGGATGGCGTTGGGTGTCTCGGTCAGCGCGATGTACACGTGCTCAGGCCGAATGCCCACGCAGACATGGCTGTTGCTTGCTTCGCTGGATAGATAGTCAGCCATCGGTTGAAGTAGCGTGTAGTGAAACTCGCCGCAGCTGAGGTAAGGCGATGTCCCGCCGTGAAGTGCGCTATCGAAAAAGTTCATCGGGTAACTGCCAAGAAAGCCTGCGACAAACAGATTGAGCGGCTGATTGTACACCTCACGCGGAGTGCCCATCTGCTGCAGCATGCCATTGTCAATCACTGCGATGCGGTCGGAGAGCATCATCGCTTCGGCCTGGTCGTGGGTGACGTAGACCGTGGTGATCTTGAGCGAATCGTGCAGGTGCCGCAATTCCGCGCGCATCTGAATGCGCAGTTTCGCGTCCAGGTTTGAAAGCGGCTCGTCCATCAGAAACACGCGTGGGCAGCGTACCATCGCGCGTCCGAGCGCGACGCGCTGCCGCTGGCCGCCCGAAAGCTGCTTGGGCAGGCGATCCAGCAACCCCTTGATGCCGAGGGTGTTCGCGACGCTGTTCACGATCTTGCCAATTTCGGTACGTGGGACGCGTCGCGCCCTCAAGGGGAAGGCCATGTTGTCGAACACGGTCATGTGCGGATAGAGTGCGTAATTCTGAAAGACCATGGCGACATCTCGGTCTTTAGGCTGGAGATGATTCACGAGCGTGTCGCCGATGATGATCTGCCCTTCGTCAATCGTCTCCAAACCGGCGATCATATTCAGCGTGGTAGACTTGCCGCAGCCCGACGGCCCCAGCAGTGTCACAAACTCGCCCGGTTCGACTCTCATGCTCAATTGGTTGACCGCGATGACGCGGCCGAAACGTTTCGTTACGTGCTCGAGAACAAGAGCAGGCACAGTACCCCCTATCCTTTCAATGATCCTTTGATCAAGCCCTCGATGAAGGAACGCTGGAGCAGGATAAACAAAAGCACGACGGGCGCTGCGGCGAAGATACCGCCTGCAGCCAGGCGGCCCCAATCAATGTCGTAATAGCCCAGGAAACTGTAGAGGAAGAGTGGAAGCGTGCGCATGTCCGCGCGGTTAGTAAAGATCAACGGATACAGGAAGCTGTTCCAGGCCGCAATAAAGATATACAACGCACCTGCCGCTAATCCTTGCCGCGAGAGCGGAAGCACCACGCGCAGCAATGCTCCCAAACGCGAATAGCCATCTACCATCGCCGCCGCGTCCAACTCCGGAGGGATTGCTTCGAAAAAGCCTTTCATCAGCCACACGGTAAAGGGAATGACCCAGGCCATTGTGAGCAAAATGAGCACTTCGTATGTATCCAGCAGGCCGATCCGGACCATCTGAATATACAGCGGGATCAAAATGACGATTCCGGGGAGCATGATGGTCAAGAGCAGAATGCCCAATAGGAGTCGCTTGCCCGGAAAGTTAAAGCGCGCCGCGGCGTACCCTGCCAAAGTCGCAACAACCAGACCGAGCACCACCGTTCCGATTGCTACGATGATGCTGTTGCGCAGCGGGATGAGCGCGCGCTCTGTGATGACAAAATCATAGTTGCCCAGCGTGAATGGTTGGGGGACGAGATTCACCTTGAGTTTCAGAATATCCGCTCTGGTCTTAAAAGAGGTACTCAGTGTCCAGTAGATGGGCACCAAGGCCCATATGCCGCCCAGGATCAGGATCCCAAACAGGATGATGCGGCCAGAGACGGCGCGAACGCGCATCCAACGCGCGGCTTGCTCTAATGTGCTATGGCCCGGACGGGGCAGAGCGTTTTTTATTTCTGTCGTCGTCATTACAACTTTCTTGATTGCTTGCCGCTATGACTTTGGTCGTCACGACGAACACCCACTAATAATACGCCTTGCTTTGGAAGATGCGTCCATAGAGCACCACCAATACGATGTTGATGGCGAGGGTGAGCACTCCGATGGTGGACGCGTAACCGCGGTTAAAGTATTGGAACGCTTCGACGTAGAGACGCACACCGAGGATCTCGGTAGACAGTGCCGGCCCACCGCTCGTCAAGGCCAGCGGCAGTTCGACGGCGTAAAGTGAAAACAGCGTGAGCATTGTAAGGGTGATGAACATGGTTGGGCGCAGCAGAGGCAAGGTGATTTGCGTGAGCTGCTGCCACGCACCTACTCCGTCCACGCGCGCGGCGGCGTATAGTTCCTGTGGAATCGAAGTGAGGCCAGCCAGCAGTAGCACCATGGGGAACGGGTACAGATTCCACACGGCGACGATAATCAGTGACCACATCGCTGTGATGGGGCGCGCGAGAAATAGTACGCTTTCAAATCCAGCCGATGTGAGTAGATAGTTCAACAGACCTTGCACTGGGTCGAGCAGCCAGCGCCACATCAGAGCTACGACGATCAGCGCGATGACATAGGGGATGAACAAGACCGTGCGGAAGAAAGTGAAGCCGCGGCTCGCGCGCCAGAGCAAGAGCGCGAATCCAAAACCTAGGATAAAACTCAAGACCACGGTCGAAGCGGCAAAGATTGCGGTGATGCGAAGGTTAGTGATCAAACGCTGGTCGGACAGCATGGTCACGTAGTTTTCCAGTCCAACGAAACGAGTGGGTCTACCCAGGTGCATGTCATAGAAACTGAGACGGATGGCATCCAGCGTTGGATAAAAGCGAATAGCCAGCACCAAGAGCACTGCAGGCGCCATGAACAGGTACGCCTGGCGCCAGCGCCAGATTTCACGGAGTAATGGCTTCATCTGTTGCCTCTAACCTATGTGCAGGCGGCGCACTGCGCCGCCTGCACGAGAGTACAGTTCAGGACTTGCCGATGAGTTTCAAGTACGCAGCTGCGGCCTTGTCCAGCGCAGTCTTGCTTGGCGTCTTGTTGACAAGCGCATCCTGGACTGCTTCGATGATTAAATCATCAAGTTCGACAGTGAATGGCGAAATGGGCAGACCACGCCCAGCCCTCGCGATGACGTCGGCAAAGACCTTGTGATACGGCGTTTGGAACTCTTTGTCGTCCAACAGCGACTTGAGCGCTGGCATTGATCCCTCCGCCAGCGTGTAGGCCTTGGATATTTCGGGTTCAAAGTAATAGGCGATAAAGGCCCAGGCGGCATCTTGCTTTTCTTTGGGGATGCTGGCAGGCATGCCCAAGTCCCAGGAGTTGGTGAACATAGGAGCGGGTTTGCCGGCGGTGTTGCTTGGCCAGGGACCCGCGCCCATGTTCTCGGTGTTCATGTTGCGCGCCAGCCAGCCCGAGAGGCGGTACGAACCGTCGAGTACCATTGCATAGCGGCCCTCGGGGAACTGCTGCGACAGTTCGATGTTGCGCGCAGAGATGGCCGACTCGGGGACGATTTTGTAAGTGAAGACAGCGTCCTTGAGCCAGTCCAAGGCTTTGGCGCCGGCCTCGCTGTTGAAGACGGGCTTGCCGTCCTTATCGAGCAAGTCGCCGCCAAAGCCCCACAGCACCGCATAATAGTAAATCTCAGGTGTGGTACGCTCTTTACCCAGGGAGATGCCAAGACCGTACACACCATCGCCTGTGGTCTTCTTGGCCATCTCTACGAGTTCGTCAAGAGTGGCCGGGATCTTGTCCGGGGTATAGGCGGCTTTCTTCAGAAAATCCTTGCGGGTGTAGAGGACGCGCGTGTGGATGCCAATCGCCATAGTGTACTTTTTCCCATCCACCACAGTCGCATTCCACATGCCCTTGGAATAGAACTCGTCGAGTTTGCTCTTGGGCCACCGGGCGATAAAGGGGTCCAGCGGCAGCAAACTCTTGGCAGCAACGTGCTTGCCGATAAGTTGCGGCGATAGGTATGAGACGTCGGGAGCGGTCTTGGCTTCATTCTCGACAATGAGTTTCGTGTCGAGCTGGTCATAGGGTAACTGCTCGACGTTGACGGTGATGTTGGGATACTTTTTCTGGAAACTCTCAACCAGCATGGCGAATGCTTTCTCGCGTGGCGTGGTGCCTTTAATGTCCAGGAACGAGCGCACGCGCAGGGTTACGGGTTTAGCAATGACGGTAGGGGTGGCAGTCGGTTGTGGCACCGTCGTTGCTGGAGGAGCAGTCGCTGGTTGTGGGGTGGCCGTTGGAGGCGCGGGCTTAGACGAAGGAGGAGCCCCACAGGCAGCGAGGGTGAGGCCTGCAACGGCAGGCCCTGCGATTCGTAGAAATTCTCTGCGGCTGATCTTCATCGATTCGCTCATGGTTAAAAAACTCCTTCTGCGCTTGAGGGCGCAAGAATCCTATCTCCATCTCCTGACTGACCGATAGTATTCGTCTGGTTATCCAGACGCGCCTAGCTGATGGCTACAATGTCACCAGAAAGAACGACAGGGTTAAATGCGATATCCGCTCACCTCCTTTCGATCTTGCTGCTGCAGACGTCCTGCCCCAAAGTGCCAGGCACTGTGCTACGACCTGCTTTCCTGCGTAGGCGATCCATACGCTGCCACCTCATCCTTGATCGCCCACAGGTTTTCGAGAGGTGTACCCGGCGCGATATTGTATCCATCGCATACAACGTATCCGCCCAAAGGCGCTAAAGTCTGCAGGCAATGGCGAGCAGCGGCGCGCACCTGTTCTGATGTGCCGTCCTTCAGCAGCACGCAATCAATATTGCCCCGGAGCAGCATACGACCGCCCAACGTTAGCGCAATCTCTTCAGGCCGCACGACGGACCCGAACCCAGAAAAGTATGTTACGCGTACATCCTCAAGCAAACTGCGGTGAAGATGGTTGCTGCGCCCGCACATGTGCATCGTGCGCTCGCCGGGAAAAGTGTCATAGAGTCGCCACGCAAAAGGGACACAGAATTCTTCAAAAAGATTTGGAGAAATGATTTGGGCGCTATCTTCGGCCAGGTTGTACCCACCCACGCGACGAGAATCTAGGCGGCGGCAGTACGATTCCATTGCTATCAGGGCAGCCGTGATCTTGCTTAGCAAGGACCTGCACGCTTGCGGGTAAGTCAAAAGCCATTCGTAGAATACGGTCCCGACCATGTCCACAGCCACAGAGAATGGCCCCAGACTATAGGCGCCCATGGTCACGTGCACTGGTAGCGGCGTGTTGTTGCGCGTGACTGAAACCATGCCGCTCGCCAGCAGCCGATTCATCTCAGCGCACCACTCCAGCATCTTTCCCCAAAGGCCATCCCGAGGCGACGGGGCGACGAAATCCACCATCTGTTGTGGCGTGGTGATGCAGGGGAAAGCTCTTGGTGGCTCATCATCCATCCAACCGATCGCACATCCCATCGCTGCCGAGTTTGGGATGTTCTCAAAGTCGGGAACAAGGAGAATCTCATCCGCGCCCCAGCGATCATCGTCCACGTTCTCAACAATCCACCTGAAATTCTCCAGCTGGTGGATCAGGTGATCGCGCGGTGTTTTCCAGTACTCAGTGTACGATACCCCACGTTGCCAGAGGACGTAACGCGTGTGAACACCCAGCCACAAAGGGACGCGGTCGTGATAGCTGCGTGCCCACATTGCCCTCTGACGCGCCCTGTTCTCGTTCAGGCGCTGATCTGGGTACGTGATGTTGATCTTAAGTGGTAGAGACACGAATCCAACTCCTATTGCTTTGCCAGGGCGCAACTCTGGCGAACGATCAATTCAGGTTGGAGTTCTATCTTGACAGGGCGCAGCTTGGGGCCCTCCGTCTCTTGCAGGCGCTGAGCCAGCCGTTCCAAGCCGATGAAGCCCAGATCGTACGCGGGCTGGGACACGACTGTCACCTGGGGAGTGGTGAGGCGGGCCCAGGGGACATCGTCGAATAGAATCAACGAAACATCCTCGGGGATCCGTAGCTCCCTTTCTCGGAGTGCGAACATCGCTGCTTCGCCCAGGACGTTGTTCGTTGCGAATATCGCCGTAGGTGGCCGTTGCAATGAAAACAATTTTTGAATTGCATCATACGCGGCCTCGCGTTTGAAGCTATGGATTTGGACGAGTTCAGGATCCGTGGGGATGTTCGCCGCTGCAAGGGCATCGTAGTAACCTTGCAAGCGGCCTTTCCCTGTAGTCGTCGTGATCGGACCATTGAGGATCCCGATACGCCGGTGCCCAAGTTCAATCAGATAGCTAACTGCGGCAAAGGCGCCCTTGACGTTATCTACAAGGACCACATCAGTTGAAATCCCAGACAATTCACGATCTACTAGAACCACTCTAGTGCCTAACTCAAGAGCATGCCGCCATTGACTCAGGTTTTGACCTGTGGGGACCGCGACGATCCCGTCCACGCGCTCCTGCATTAGAACATCTAAATATTCTCGCTCCGTCGCGGGATCTTCATCTGTAGCGCAGAGTATCACATGATAGCCCAAGCGTTTCGCGCAAGTGAGAACCCCTGAAGCAAGGTAGGAATAAAAGGGATTTACGATATCGGCAATCATCAAGCCGACTGTATTGGTGCGTTGAAGTTTCAGGCTTCGCGCTGCGGCATGAGGCATATAGCCCAACTCATGAGCTGCCCGCAGCACCCGTTTTCTAGTTGCCATGCTGGCGTATCCAGTCCTATTGAAAGCTCTGGAAGCGGTAGAGGATGATACACCAGCGCGTGCAGCCACATCTCGGATAGTAACTCTTTTCTTGTCCAGCGTGGTCATCTTCATAGCTTGGATCTGAGCTAGCGGCGAGGACTCAACTGAATGTGGTAACGTTTCCTCACTTGACCTTAAAAAACCCCCGCTGCTTGGTGGTGAAAATTCTCCAATCTGGAGTAATTTTATCTCACCTCTGACCCAGTACAAACTGAAAGGTTGTTGTACAGGTCTGGCTTGTAAGCTGGTATGGTAACGTATCCATATAAATACTACTACAACCGTTGTAGATTGTCAAGTACATTAGTGTCCCACAATTCGCAGTTAGCGAGGCTCTCATAAAGAGGATAGGCTTATTGTAACACACTGCCTTGCGGCTGATCCCTCCCGCCGCCTTTGCCTTCCTCAATAGAGATAGGGCAGGGGATGAGACCGAGCCTCTTTTGCTTCTATTCTATCATCCCTCTTACGCTG
>JAMCVK010000014.1 GCA_023475225.1 Chloroflexota bacterium | reverse complement strand
TGTTATATTTATAAACGAGGTATGGCTCGTAAGAGGGATATGTAAGGTGATTTGTCAGGAGGTAGAATGGGATTAAGCCTACAAGTGCAGCGCATAAGAGGAGGGGGATAGGATGGCTAGTGTTACCCTGGAGCACGCGATGAAACAGTTCGGCGATGTGGTTGCCGTCAATGACCTGTCCTTGTCTGTTCAGGATAAGGAATTCATCGTCTTGGTCGGCCCATCTGGCTGTGGCAAGACTACGGCTTTGCGCCTGATCGCTGGACTTGAGGAGCTCACCGCAGGGAACATCTACATCGGTGATCGTTTGGTGAATGATGTGGCCCCGAAGGATCGGGATATAGCCATGGTCTTTCAGAGCTATGCGCTCTATCCCCATATGAAGGTGTACGATAACCTGGCCTTCGGTTTGAAACTGCGCAAGATACCGAAAAAGGAGATCGACCGGAGAGTGCATCAAGCGGCCGAGATATTGGGGATCGAAGCCCTTCTGCAGCGCAAGCCCAAGCAACTATCCGGAGGACAGCGTCAGCGGGTGGCCTTGGGGCGGGCCATCGTGCGGGAGCCGAAAGCCTTCCTGATGGATGAGCCGCTCTCTAACCTGGATGCTAAGTTACGGGTAGCCACCAGGGCTGAGTTGATCAAGTTGCATCGGCGCTTGGAGACGACGGTGATCTATGTGACCCACGACCAGGTGGAGGCGATGACAATGGGTAGTCGCATCGCCGTGATGCGGGATGGGATCTTGCAACAGCTGGATACGCCTCAGAACGTCTATGATCATCCGGCGAATATCTTCGTGGCTGGCTTCATCGGCAGTCCGGCGATGAACTTCTTCGATGCTAGACTGACGGGCACGAGGGAGGAGATGTACATTGACGGAGGAACATACCGGTTGAAGGTCCCTGAGGAGAAGACTCTCAAATTGGCCGGTCATCTGGGGAGGGAGATCATCCTTGGTATTCGTCCGGAGGATATCAGTGATCGGGCTCTTTACCGGGGGCCATTGGAAGACAGGACGATAAAGGTGAAGGTGGATGTGGTAGAAGAGATGGGCAGCGAAAAATACGTGTATTTCCTGACCGGAGATAAGAGCTTCATCGCCCGTATGGATCCGCAGACCCAGCTGTGGCCGGGACAGGATGCGGAGGTGGTCGTGGATATGAGCCGTATGCATGCTTTTGAGCGGCAGACCCAGGAGGCTTTGGACTAGACCATTTTCTCTCCGTAAGTACGTTGAGTCATCTCGGAGCCACACTCTAAGTTTCCTCGAGGGGCGCTTTTTATCAAGCGCCCCTCGAATGTCCCTCGATCCCCCGGATGCAATGTGTTGATGGAGGAAGCAGTAGGCCATGATTAGAACCCAGGCCCTCACGAAGCAGTACGGGAGCCTGACGGCTGTCAGTGAGCTGGATCTGCATGTCCGGCAAGGGGAGATCTATGGCTTCCTGGGGCCGAATGGGGCAGGGAAGACGACGACGATCCTTATGCTGCTAGGCATTGTGCAGCCTACCAGTGGCCAGGTGTACCTCTTTAGTGAAGAGCTGCAAAAGGACTATTTCAGCATCAAGCGCCGCCTTGGGGTCATGGGTGAACGGCAATATCTCTATGACGATGTGACGGCCCACGAATATCTCTCCCTTTTTGCGGAGCTTTATGAGGTCAAGGAGAAGGAGACTAAAATTGCTATCCTCCTTGAAGCACTCGATCTTTACGATTATCGGAATATCCTGGCGCGTGATTACTCCCGGGGCATGCAACAGAAGTTGGGGTTGGCCAGGGCTCTGCTGCACGATCCGGACCTGTTGATCTTGGATGAACCGGTATCTGGACTTGACCCCCATGGCATCAAAGAAGTCAGGGAATTGATTCAGGAGGAGAATCGGCGGGGAAAGACCATCTTCATCTCTTCCCATATCCTGTCTGAGATCGAGAAGACAGCTGATCGTGTGGGCATCATCAATCATGGTAAATTGGTCGCTCAAGATAGCATGGAGAATATCAGGCGAAAGTTGAGGAGGGATATCGAACTAGAGATAGAGTTGGAAATGTCCAGCCCGGAGATTGCGTCTGCCCTCCGCTCCTTACCTTTTGTCAAAGAAGTAGTTGGTCAAGATAATAAACTGGCCGTGCGGTCGGAAGAGACTGAAGATTTCCGACCCCAAATCTTCCAATCCATCGCTTCCCGAGGGGGGGTTATCCTGGATATGCGGACTAAAGAGATGACTCTGGAAGATGCCTTCATCACCATCACGGACCAGAATATATCATTGTTGACCGGTTGAGGGAGGACTGATGAACCTGGGGGCAGGGTACAGATGGCGAGCGGTAGCAGTCCTTCAGGGGAAGGAGTTGCGAACTATGGTCTTCGGCATAGGTATTTATCTCGCCCTTGTACTGGCCCTATCGGCTTCGGCGCTGGTTTTACGGAACTATCTAGGGGTTGTGGCAGAGAAGGGTGTAGCAGTGATGTCTCGCCCCCTCTATGTCCCTCTTTTCATTAGCGTCCTCCTATCTGCCCTCTATCTGGCCATCTCCTCCTGTACAGCGATCTCCAGAGAGAGGGATCAAGGGACCCTGGAGGTGCTCTTCTATGGCCCGGTAGATCATCTATCGTACGTACTGAGCAAGTATGTGGCCCATCTCCTGGCCTATCTACTGATGGCCTTCTTCTACGTTCTCTCCCTCTGGTTACTATCCCTGGTGACCAACCTGGTCTTTTCCGCAGAGCTGCTTTGGGCCGTGCTCCTTTCAGTGGGCACCGTGTCCGGGATGATCGCCTTCGGTCTCTTCCTCTCAGCGTTTACCCGTCGGGTGCGAACATCGCTAATGCTCTTCGCCGGGGTGACCCTGATCTTCCTGGCCATACAGCTGGGCTATGAAGTCCTGGCTGGCCTGCCGGCGCAGGGCCGTTCGCACCCCTTCCTCTACCTCAGGGACGTTTTGGTCCTCTTGAACCACCCCATCGAATGGCTCTCGCCCTTCTCCTTCCTGACCAGGGGGATAGATGCCGTTTGGGTCGGAAATGTGCCGTTGTATGTCACCATCGCCCTTTTCTCCATCGGATATACCATATTGTTACTGTTTCTGGGGGTCATCGCTTTGAAGCAGAAGGGGGTAAGGGCGTGAGGAGGGGTGTCCTCTTAGGGATCGTTCTACTGCTTATTCTTACTTTAGCCTCAACGGCCACTGCCCAGCCGCCAGAAAAAGAGAAACAGTTCGTCTATGCCCTGAGCGCTTTCGATGGTAAGCTGTACAATAGTAGCTTTTGTCCCCAAAGTGTCACTACGCTTTATCTTCTGGCTGATGAGCGCAACATCATCGCTCCCAGACGTACAGAGGTCTATTTCTGGCCTTTGACCAACGAGTATATGGCTGACTGGTTCAGCCTGGATGAAAAGGTCCAGGGCACTCTAGAGATTCTGCAAGGTGGTCGTCTCGCTTGGTCCTTCCCCACAACGAAGTACTGCATTCAATATCCAGAAGGGCAGGACGGTGGAAAGGTTTATCTTTATGAGGGTGAGGCGGCCGAGAGGCAATATGAGAAGTTCACGAAGGCCAGAGAGAACTTCTTCAAGCAGATCGAGGATTACAACCACCAGAGTGATGAATATGGTCGGCTGCTTGAGGAATGGTCCAAGAAGGCGCCCGGAGAGAGGCAGACCCTTCCGCCGGAGCCCCCTCAGCCCCCGCCCCCATTTAAGTTTGTGAGCACTGGCGTATTTGAGGGCTTTGTAGTGTCTCTTCCTGAGGGGAGCTATACCGTCAGGGTGAGAGCTGGGGATGGGAGCATAGTGGCCGGGAGCGAGAAGAAGCTGATCGTCTTCGCCTCCCGGCGGCAGGGCATCGGATATGTGGTGCGGCCCCAGAGCCGCTGGACCGTCCCGGAGCAAGCCGCTGACCCAGCAGGAGTGATCTACGCCCAGGGCGAAAGCACTATTTATTTAGAGCCATTCACTCAGAGGGAGTATAGAGATCTCTATTACGCACGGTTACTGAACCCGCAGAGCCAAGAGGGCCGGGAGGATAGCTGGAGATGGGTCTTTCTTCAGCCTGAATCCGGCGTCCGTTTGCAAATAATTAAACAGGGACAGCTCATCAACACCATAGATTTGCAGCCGTACTTCGCCCAACTGACCCCCGGCCCAGCCCTGGGCTACGAGGTTGTGCCTTATGATAAAGAGAAAATCAAAGAGGGCTCACCGAGTTTCACGGGGTACAAGGTGCAATTGGATCCGGGCGGTGCTCTGTATACCGTCAGGCTAATTGATAGCGCTGGACAGGTTGTTCCAGGCTCCGAAAGGGAGATCCGGATAATTAAGGCCCAGGACACCTTGACGGCTTTTCCTCCAGCAGCGGTTCCGTTATTGGCTGGGATCATCTTAATGGCCTGGCACCGCAGGCGATTGGCCGAAAAGAGTAAGGTCAGGATACTCTGAATAGTTCCTTAAGAGATTCATTCCAGGACTAACCCCGATTCAAACTGAGACCGAAATCGCGCTTTAAGGGTACAATAGAGTATGGGGCAGGAGACTCAGCACAGCATCTCAGCATTTTTCCCGGCGTATAATGATGGGGGAACCATTGCCAGCATGGTTATCTCTGTTGATCGGGTGTTGCGCTCTATCACCAGGGATTATGAGATCATCGTCGTCAATGATGGAAGCGTTGATTACACCCAGGAGATGCTGGACGAGCTGCGCGAAAAATACCCGGCCTTGAGGGCCATCCTCCATCCCCAAAACGCCGGTTATGGCCGGGCACTGCGCAGTGGCTTCGCCAATGCTAGCAAAGACCTGGTCTTTTATACCGATGGCGATGCCCAGTATGATCCACGCGAGTTGGTTCTCCTCCTTGAGCATCTCACGGATGACGTTGATGTAGTGAATGGTTATAAGATTCAGCGTCATGATCCCCTCCATCGCATCATCATTGGCCGTGTCTATCACTGGATAGTGAAGATAGCCTTCGGGCTGAAGCTGCAGGACGTCGATTGCGACTTTCGTCTTCTCCGCAAGAGGGTCTTAGACTCGCTACAACTGGAGTCGGACAGCGGTGTCATCTGTGTTGAGCTGATGACTAAGATTCAGCAGGGTGGCTTTGTGGTGGCTCAGGTCCCGGTGCATCATTACCATCGGGCCTATGGCAAATCCCAATTTTTTGCCTTCCGACGTATTTGGCATGTCGTAGTGGGCTTAGTGCGCCTGTGGTGGAAACTGATTCTGCGCCAAGAGTTGTCCCAAGCCAGACGCCGTAGCCGCTCTCTGGAAATAGAAGACGGATAGCCAGTGGAGAAGGAGCAATATCGCCTGCTGTTTGAGGCAGAAGAGCGCCACTGGTGGTATTTGGGGATGCGGCGAATCTTTCAGGAGCTTATCTGCCTCTATTATCGAAATGGCTGCGATGGTGAAGTCCTGGATGTGGGATGTGGCACAGGTGGGACCACTCGTTACTTAAGCCGCTACGGCCGGGTTACGGGGGTGGATATCTCGGCTGAGGCCCTTACTTACGGCCAGGAGCGGGGGCTAAATCGTCTTCTGCGGGCAGCAGTGGATAGTCTACCCTTCGCTGATTCCTCCTTCGACCTGGTTTGCTGCTTCGAGGTCATTTATCATCAGCTGATCGGCGACGATAGGCTCGCCCTGCAAGAGTTTTATCGCGTGCTGCGGCCGAAGGGCATCCTTTTCCTCCGAGAACCGGCTTACAATTGGTTACGAGGAGCACACGATATCGCTGTCCATACCAGACATCGCTACACGACTGGGGAACTCTGGGCTAAGCTAACCAGTGTTGGTTTCACAGTGAAGAGGGTGACCTATGCCAATAGCCTGCTCTTCCCCCTGGCGGGGATGAAGCGCCTTATGGAAGGGAAGATCGGCCAATGGGGTTCAGACCTGCGGCTTCCTTCAGCAGGGATCAACCGCTGGCTGATGCGTACCTTATTTTTGGAAGCGTGGCTTTTAGTCCGGACGAATCTACCCTGGGGACTTTCGGTGATCGCCATCGCTGTTAAATAACCGGCACCGTATGCCTAGTAAAGGGGGAAGCAGTGAGAGCCTTTTTACTGTTGTTAGTCGCTATATGTCTCTCAGTCAGTGGTGAGCTATTGCTGAAATACGGAGTCAACCAGATTGGAGTTCTTTCAATGCATCCTAGCCTCCTGCTTGGCGGGCTGACACGTGCTTTTACTACCGTACCGATACTCCTCGGCTTCGGATTGGTCTTCTCTGGCTCTATCTTCTGGCTATCGGTCATATCACGGGTCGATCTGAGCTATGCCTATCCTATGCTCAGCCTGGGCTATGTTCTGGTGGTAGTGACCTCCTGGTTGATCTTGCGCGAGCAGGTTTCGCTCCTGCGTTTTGCTGGAGTATCTATAATCTGCCTGGGAGTCTTCATCGTTTCCAGGAGCTGAAAGGTGGACCTGCTGGATCAAGCAGCTGCTGAGATCGGGAAAAGGCATAGCGGCAAATATGGGCGAGTGTACTCCCTGGCTATGAGGGTGGGGATGAGGGGTGTCCGGGGTCTGGCCCAAGGAATCATGAGGCGAGCCAGGTTTGGGTGGCAGAGCGAGATGAGAGGCGATGTTGGGGCCATCGCCTTTCTGTTTTGTGCCGTGCTTTTCCTCTTCAGGGAAGCTATTCTGGCAGGCAAGATCTACTATGAAAGTGATACCGTCACTTTCTATTTTCCTCTGGCGATGCGGGTGGATCAGGCCTTTGCCCAGGGACGCATCCCGTTATGGACGCCCAATATGCTCGCCGGATTCCCTCTTTTTGCCGATGGGGAAACGGGCATACTTTATCCCCTGAATCTGCTCCTGTTCGCTATTCTTCCTGCCGTGCAGGGCTTCGTCTGGCAGCGGGTGATCCACTTCTTCCTGGCGGGCTGCTTCACCTATGCTTACGCGCGGCTGCTCGACTTGAGCCGATCAGCGGCCATGGTGGCAGCCCTGGTCTTCACCCTCGGTAGCTTTATGGTCGCCCAAATGCATCATGCTAATGTCGTGAACAGTGCTACCTGGCTGCCGTTGATCCTGTTCTTCCTGGAAAAGGGCCTATGCTCTCGGGGCAAGCGCTTTTATCTCTACCTCACCCTCGCTGGGGTTGCCTTGGGTGTTGAGTCCCTGGCCGTACATGTCCAGCCGGTACTGCTCACGTCGCTGGCCATCGCTCTGTACGTGGCCTTTCGTGTCCTCCTTGCAAGTGGGATCACCGTTGAGATGAGGTCGTTTGGTCCCCTCGTCCGGACAGGGGTGGTACGATCGTTGCTCCTTTTGCAAGTGCTGTTCCTGGTGTTCACCATTGGCCTCGGCCTGGCCGCGGTACAGCTTTTGCCACTTTATGAGTTATCTCGCTATTCTTTTCGAGGCTATCGCGCCGCCTGGGAGTTTGCCACGTCGTTCTCTCTGCCGATGCAAAATATTTTGACCTTGCTCTTCCCTTATTTCTTCCGTGGCCCCCATGGGGAGAACTGGTCGCCCTGGGTGCACTGGGAGACGACTGTCTATGCCGGAATTGCCCCACTGATTCTGGCCTCCCTGGCCGTCATCTGGGTGAGAAATAGATATGTTCTCTTCTTCGGTGTCTTGGCCCTGCTGAGTCTATTGCTGGCCTTCGGCGGCTATTTGCCCATCAAGCTTTATTGGCTGGTGTGGCGCGTGCCTGTGCTTTCGATGATGCGCGTGCCGGGCCGCTTCAGCTTGCTGTTTATCCTCTCTGTGGCCATATTGGCCGGGTTTGGTTTGGATTGGCTGCGAAAAAGAGCACTGAGTCATGGCTCGTCTGCCTCTGCATCATCCCTGACTCAGGTGAGACGGGACCGGTTCGGTCTATATCTAGCTGTCCTGGCGGCATGTCTGGGTGGGATAGGTTTGCTTCTGAGCAGCGGTCGGGCCTGGCTGGTGACCAATAGAGAACTGGCTCTCGCTCTGATCCAGCGATTCTATCTGGCTCAGGACCGAGGCAACGCCACGCTCACCGCTGAACAAGCGTACGATTTCTTGTTGCATTCTTTAGACCTTTCTAACCCAAGGACGATCGTGTCCCTGGTCCTTTTACTACTCACTGTTCTGACGCTCTTCTGTTTCCAACGCTTTACAATTGCTCCCTGGTTGGGGCAAGGTTTGTTAGTGCTTCTCGTGGCTGGCGATTTGCTCTATTTTGCCTCGGGATTTCACCCGATGATTTCAATTGAACGGCTGGTCACGCCCTCAGCGGCCATTGATTTTATGAGAGAAGGCGCTGGCCTCTATCGGGTTTACACTTGGAGGCATGTCGAGCTGGAATCCAATAAGCTGACCCAATTCGGGCTGGCCCAGTTTGGGGGCTATAGTTCTCTGAGGATGGATCGTCACCGTATCTATACGGTTCATGCCCAACGCGCTGGCAATCGTCTACTGGACCTGGCCAATGTCCGCTATGTTCAGGCAGCCAAAGATACGTCGAGCAGTGCGCTGTCCAGGTACCGGCCGGTTTTTCAGGATGGCGAAAACATGGTCTATGAGAACCCCAATTATCTGCCGAGGGCTTTTCTTGTCCCCTCGGTCAAAATCATCAAGCCCGGGCCAGGCGTTATGAGGCGGATGATGGAAAGCGACTTCGACCCGGCCAAAGAGGCCATCCTCGAGGAACCCTTCGATTTGACGCGGTTGATGGTGCCTGATAAGGTATCAACGTTGGGGGTCAGTCCCGATGTTTCCCTAATGGGTTCCACTGAGGTAGTGCATTACTCGCCCCAAAGAGTTCTTCTGCGGGTACAGGCCGCAAGAAATGCCTTGTTAGTCCTCACCGATGCCTATTATCCGGGATGGAAAGCCTTTGTGGGTGGGAAGAGGACAAAGATCTATCGGGCTGATTACCTCTTCCGGGCGGTTTACGTTCCTCAAGGCGATCACACCGTGGAGTTTGTGTTCGACCCCTTCATGGTGAAATTGGGGCTCCTGATTAGCGCTATTACAGCCATCCTCCTTCTTCTGTTTTGGCTCACGGTGATCTACGAGTCGCATTTGACAAAAGCTGCCCTGCATCTTATACTTAAAAAGGACACCCGTGGCAGTCCTGAAGCGGTCCTACCGCACGGTGGGGAGTAATAGGCAGCGGCATAATTTATGCATCTTCTTAATCCATAGAGTATCTTAGCGAGGAACACGGCAAGGGAGGAGCAGTAGGATCATGGTTGAGATGACTGTCGAAAGTGTTCGCGTGAGCCTCCAGACTTACCAGCGTGTGGTAGTCTTGAAGGAAAAGGCCGCTGAGCGCTATCTGCCAATCTGGATAGGAAATAACGAGGCTGATGCTATCGTCCTCCGCTTACAAAACGTACCTGTGCCTCGTCCCCAAACCCATGACCTTCTTAAATCGGTCATCCTCCAACTGGGAGCCAAGGTGACTCGCATTGTAGTGAACGATTTGGCCGACGATGTATTTTACGCTAGAATCCTGATGGATCTTGACGGGCGGCATATAGAGGTGGACTCACGCCCTAGTGATGCCATCGCCCTGGCGGTGCGGGTGCAGGCGCCAATCTTTGTGGAGGAGTCTGTCCTGGAAAAGGCCGCTGTCACTCTGGGGACGGAGCGTAAGGAAACGCTACATGAGGAGACTGGCCAGGGTGTTACTGAGGAAGAACTGAAGAGGTTATCGGCCTTTCGGAATTTTATCAACACGCTCGATCTCGACGATCTGGGCAAACCTGATTCTGGGTCAAAAGGGATGCAGTAGGGTAAGTGAAATGAGTGGCCACGAAAGAATAATCAAACAGATGATTTTGACCACAGTAACGAGGTGTGCTGCGTGTGGGCGGCCATATCATATGGATAATGTCAGGATTCTTGGCCACCAGGATGACCTCTGGTTCCTTATGATTATCTGTAATCACTGTCGCAGCCATGGCCTGATCGCGGCTTTAATTAAAGAAGAGCATATCACCGAGATCGTCACCGACCTCACCCCCAGGGAGATGGAAAAGATTCGCGAGGCAGCCGCCATCGGGGCTGATGATGTGCTGGACATGCACGAGTTCTTGCAAGAGTTCGACGGCGATTTCCTCTCTCTATTCCGCGGGCAGGAAGAATCCTGAGCTCGATCTCAGCAGTATCCCTTGTCTTATTGGTTTTTCCAGCCCCTAACCCCCTACGCTGGTGGAGGCTTTATAGAGAGGGTCGCAGCTGGGGGATGCCCCAAACCTCGCCAGGGTGGATTTGTTGCCCTGGGACTCCCGTTGTTGAACATCCTCTTTTATTGTCTGGTTTACCCTGACCCAGGAAAATAGTTTTCTGCCTAACTATTGAGAGGAGAATATCGGTGAAAAAGGGCTATTTTACTTTTGTGCTCCATAGCCACCTACCCTACGTTCGCAAGGCCGGCCGCTGGCCTCACGGGGAGGAGATGGTGCATGAGGCCTTGGCCGAAACCTACATCCCTCTCCTCAACGCTCTTAATGATCTTAAGGATGGTGGATACCAGCCAAAGCTTAACATCGGCTTTACTCCTATCCTTCTCGAACAGATCGCCGACTCCACCGTATTGGAACATTTTGAACTCTATTTGCTGGAAGAGATCGAAGCTATCGAGTCGGACATAAAGCGGTTTGAGCGTGGAGGGCAAGGGCACCTCCATCACTTGGCCAGGTTCTATCATGACTGGTATAGCCAGATCCTAACTAGCTTCCAGGAGCGCTATAAACGGGATGTCGTTGGGGGCTTTCGCCGTTTGCAGGACAGTGGCAATCTCAATATCCTCACCAGCGCTGCCACCCACGGCTACCTCCCCCTACTGGAGAGGGATTCGAATCTTTATGGACAACTTAAGGTTGGTGTGCTGGCCCATTGGCGACACTTTGGGCGAAGGCCGCAGGGCATCTGGCTACCGGAGTGTGGCTATCGCCCCGCCTACTATCGGTCCAATAAGACCTCATATTATAAACCGGGGATAGAGGAGTTTTTGGCCGATTTCGATTTGCACTATTTCTTCACCGATAGCCACGTAATCGCTGGGGGGCAATTGGTGGGCAAGGTAGCTGGCGACGTCATTGGTCCCTACGGTCGGCCGCTAGAGCGGAAGCTGGCCGTAAAAATAGACACGCGACAGCAGGCTAGGGAGCGAACAACTGCTCGCCCCTATTATGTCCAGGCAACCAATGTGGCTGTCTATGGCCGGGATGAAAGGACAGGACTCCAGGTATGGTCTGCTTCCCAGGGCTATCCCGGCGATCCTCTTTACCGTGAATTCCACCGCAAAGATGCTGTCTCCGGGCTTCAATATTGGCGGGTGACTGGTCACAACGTTGACCTGGGGGAGAAGGAGCTCTACGATCCATCCCTGGCGAATAGCCAGGCCCTCAACCACGCTCGCCACTTCGTGCGCATCGTTGGGGAGAGATTACTTGCCTTCCATGAACAGCATAGTCAGCCCGGTATTATCGTCTCTGCCTATGATAGCGAGCTCTTCGGGCATTGGTGGTTTGAAGGGGTCGTCTGGCTTAAGGAGGTACTGAGGCTGCTGGAGACAAACGCTGAGATTGGTCTGACTACGGCTGAGGAGTATCTTGATGCTTATCCACCAGAGGAGGTCATCAGTCTTCCGGAAAGCTCCTGGGGCGAAGGGGGGCAACACTGGACCTGGTTCAACCCTCAAACCGAATGGATGTGGCCATTGATTCATAATGCTGAGCAGATGATGGAGCATCTGGTGTCCAGATACCCTCAAGCAACGGAACCATTACTCTCTGTGCTGAATCAGGCCGGGCGTGAACTCCTGCTGCTTGAGTCAAGCGATTGGCCCTTTCTCATCAGTACTGGACAGGCAGCAGCCTATGCCAGTGCTCGCTTTCAGCAGCACTTAGCCCGTTTCAACCATCTCAATATGATCGCCGCTTCTGGTCAGATGCGACCGGAGGACAGGCGTTTCCTGGCCCTTGTCAGCGAGCTCGATAATCCCTTCCCCGACATTGATTATCGCTTCTTCGCCGACCGGGAGGGCGAGCGGGCTTGAGCCTTGCGGAACCCGCTTCCTTCAGGAGGCGGTCTTCTCTGGCTGAACTTCCAGGGCGCGCAGCACCTCCTGAAGATAACGACTCTCTGGTGTGGCCCCCATAAACTGTATCTTCTCGTTGATTACCACCTTAGGCACCCCCATAACGCGATACTTTTGCGCTAAATGGGGAAATTCTGTGGCCTCAATGACATCAGCTTTAATGTGGGGGGTTTCAACGGCCATCTTATGGGCCAACCTGGCCGCCATCGGACAATGTGGTCAGGTTGGTGTCACGAAGACCTGGATATGGACATCCTTATCCATTTTTTGCAATTCCTCTTTCGTCTTCGTGGATAGGTCCGTCGTGCCTTTAGAGATGTCGATGATCCCCTCGACGAGTGTGGAGAACTCGTAGCCGGAGGGGATACCAAAGAACCTTACCTGCGTGCCCCCCGCACCGCCAACGATGGTGGCCGGTATCTTGTCCACATTGTACTGTTTGGCTGTCTCCTTATCGGCCACAAAATCGTACACCTGGAGATGGATCTTATCAGAAAGGGCGGCCACTTCCTCCAGGAGGTCATGCGTCTCCTTGCAATAAAGACACTCCTGTCCAGGAATGGTCAGCTTGGACTGATGTTGGGTAAAGTAGGTGATTTGCACCTCGTTCCGCAGTTCCTTGGCAAAATGGTCTTTTAGAAACTGCTGGTCTTTCTCGGAAATCAAAGCCATTGGATGGTCCTCCTTGAATTTATGTAGTGGCGTTCGGAAACGCTTCTTAATAGGGCAAAAACCAAGCCATCAAGTTTTTGACCAGATTGGGCAGCGCACTTCGATTATATGATACTCAGGCAAGGTAGTCAAAACGATGTAAGAATATTGAACGAGAGGTTCCCCAGAACACAAACAAGCCCGCAGGGCCGCCTTGAACCCCCTGTAGGGATTGGGGAGATATACACTCTCGATAGGGCCTTGACAGATACACTCAATTGATGTATATAAATTATACATCAATCGTATATATAAATGAGGTGTATATAATGCCTAAGCAAGAGACGGCGAGGGAACGGGAAATTGAGAGGGTCAATGTGCGCTTCCCTAAGGGGCTGATGAGGGAGTTGCGGCGGTACGTCCCTGTTGGGAAACGCAGTCAGGTTATCATCGCCGGGACGGCCAGGTTGCTGGCCGAGCTGAAACAGAAAGAGGCGCTCAAAGCGGGAGCCGGGGCCTGGTCCGACGAGAGCCATCCCGAGCTGAGGAGCCAGGAGGACATCAACCGCTATTTGGCGGAGCTGCGCGCCTCCACCAGTAAGAGGCTGGGTCATGAACGGCTATCTCCTTGACTCGGACATCATCATCTGGCACCTGCGGGGCCGTCAGGAGGTGGTAAGGCTCCTGGAAAGGCTGGCTGGGAGGGGGGAACTGGGAGCTTCAGCGGTCTCGGTGTTGGAAGTGCAAGCGGGGGTGAAGGCTGGTGAGGAAGAACAGACTAACACCTTTCTGGAGGGCTTGACCTGTTGGGCAGTTGACCGGGGGATAGCCAATCAGGCGGGAGAGTATATGCGGACCTATAAGGCCAGGGGAATTACCCTGGATTTCGCCGACAGCCTGGTGGCGGCCACGGTTGTTCTCCACGACCTGACCCTGGTGACAAAAAATGTTTCCCACTACCCTATGCCGGAGCTCCGGCTGCTCGGAGAGGAAAGCTAGACGCTAAGGAAGTTATTTGGTGCGTAGGAGTTATCTGAGCGTGGCAGAGGTTCGGGCCATCACCGCAGAGGTTGTGCGTCATTATCCGGAGATGGAAGGGGTGGAACCGGCGATTGCCGTGAAAGGCACCGCGGCGCCTTTTTATACCCTTACCTACCGCAGGGTGTGGCGTGCTGAGGGTGGTGCCGAATTGGTGCGGATAGTCAGGGCTACTGTTGATGCCACTGGCCGACTGGTCAAGCTGAGCGCCTCGAAGTAAAGGCCGATTAACCCCGGACAAGCGTCTTCTATTTTATGCGAATGGGTTAATTCGAAGAACGTCTATAGTTTAAATGGTCTCGTAATAATGTGGTTATCCTTCTGACTTACTAATTTCTTTATGGATTTCCTCAGGTTTTTCACAATCTTTTGTAAAACAGAGAACCGGTATCTTGGGCTGGCCTACTTGCCCTGTGATTATAGTTGCTGTATACTTTGTATGCTTCAGAAATACATAAAGGGAGGCTGTATCAATGCGGCACACTGTATTCGTCAACGATGGGCTTTTGGAGGAGGCCCGCCGCGTGCTGGGGACGGAGAGTATCCGGGCCACCATCGAGGCAGGGCTACGGGAGGCCATCCGCAAGCGCCGTCTTGAGGAGCTGAGATGGTCCCTGGGCACCGTGGATCTGGACCTGACTCCTGAGGAGCTAGTGAGGCTGCGAGATGAGGGATAGTTTATATCTCATCGACACCTCGGTTTGGCTGGAGGTGCTGCCGCCGGGGCGGGCGGCTTCTGAGCTACGGGAGCGGGTAGATGCCCTGCTAGCAGCCGACCAGGTGGCCACTACGGGCATGATCCGTCTGGAGCTCGTGAGTGGGGCAAGAAACGAAGCCGACTATAGGCGGCTGGAGGAAATGCTGTCGGCCCTGCACGCAGTCCCTGTGGCTGAGGAGCGGTGGAATGAGGCCGCGCAGTTGGCGTTTCGGCTCAGGCGCCGCGGCGTGGTCGTGCCCTCCACTGACCTCTTCATCGCCGCAATAGCCATAGCTGCCGGAGCTACCGTCTTGCACCGCGACCGCCACTTCGATATGGTGGCGAGTCATGCCTCCCTTTCCGTGGAGAGCCATGTCCCAGCGGTGAGTGGGGGCGCCTAGCCCAGGGCTACAGCGTGCTTCTTCACCAACTCATCAATCTCCGCCAATTCCCCCTTCAGTATCTCGCGCACCATCCGGGCAACTTGCCGGTGCTGGTGATCTTCCCCACGCCGCCGTTTCGCCTAACGTTTTCCGAGTTGCCGAAGTCACACAAAATGCGATTTGGGTGGAGGCTGATAGGCCGTAGCCGGCAACACGGTGTTATGCGCTGTTTCAGGCGAGTTTGGCTGGCTATAAATTCCGTTAGCCCTCTCACCTGCTCTTGGACAGCATACCTCTCTTCGGAAAGTAACCACACTTTGCCCCTCGGCATCCATGGGGATGTCTTTTGAAATAGGAGCAAACGATCCTCTCCCGATGAATGGGTAGTTTGATATCAAGATATTCCTTGGCGAGACCACAGCCAACGGTCAGACCAGTCCACACATAGCTCTTGCAACAGCAAGGACCTGTTTCGTTGGCCATTGCATCAACTACTCTGGCTACGGTACGCATGGTGATCGCCGTCTCTTTGTCCTTGGGACACTCGGCTCCCAGAATCACACTAAAAACTGCCCCAATAGACACCGGCACACCACATACCCCTGTCAGCCCGCAATAGGCAGAGATAGATTGTCTCTGAGTACGATTCATCGCCTCGATGATGTATTTATCATCTATGCCTGGGTAGCCCCCATTCTTCAGAGCGGTCATAAATGCAGCCGCAGACACAAGGGCATTTTCACAACCAAGCATCGGGATATTAGGGTGAGTCATCAAAACTTCCGCGATGGCCAAGGGGTCCTTCAAACTACTGGACAGGGCGATGTCCTTAATCGCTTCATAGGCTCCCTTGCCATGGCATGCTTCGCAAACATAGTGCCCTTCGGGACACCTGACATAGCCCTTCTCTTCCCTGCCGCAGTAAAGGCAGGTGCCACTCACTGGCTCCGTCAGATACTCCAAGGGACCACCGCAGATCATGCAATTCTCCTTTTGCCTGGCTGCCTCCTTCCTGGCGATAGTGAAATGGATCTCCTCCTCCCCCTTACTTTCTTCGAGAATGAGGTACCCTTCATCCTGGGCAAAGCGATGAACCATCTTCTCAAAACTTGGCCTGACAATGACCTTAATGGACTCATCGTCCTCTATCGTGGCGATGGCTTCCTTGATAGGGGTGGCCAGGGTGTCGAGGCAACAAGCCCCCTTGGCATCCACCGTTTTGACAACTTTCATCTCACATCCTCCTCGCCCGAAATGGCGTATAACTGTTCAAATATGCGAACTAGTTCATTCTATGCTCCTAGGATAGAACTTATCACGCAGTACTTTGGTTATTTTCGACGCTCCATAGCGCGGTGTAGAAGGGCTGAGGCCGAAGCCGAGGTCAAATGACGGTAGGCATCAACGTAATCTGGTTTCAGCTCTAAAGCGCGCTGCAGCTCCTCTATGGCTTCTTGATATCTGCCCAACTTCTTCAACACCACGCCACAGTTGCGACGATGAAGCGCATTGCGTGGCTCGAGCTTGGCCGCATGGCGATGTTCTTCAAGAGCCAGCGTGTACTCGCCACACTGCTCATACAGTTCGCCCAGTGCACTATGCCAGCTGGCTCGGCCGGGCTCCAGACTCATAGCCATCTTAAGGGCGTTTATGGCCTCGTCCAGCCGATTCATCCGTCTCAGGAGGCCGGCCATATCGGCGTAGAAGACCCCTTTCCTTTCCAGGGCTACGGCCCGTTCATAGGCGGCCAGGGCCTTATCCCAACTGGATTCGGACTCGGCCAAGTGGGCGGCTTCGTAATGAAGCATAGCCTCATAAGGGAACCTCTCCAATCCCGTTTGAACATAGGTGACCGCTTGATCCCCATGGCCCAGAAGGCGGCTCACTCTGGCTGCAGCGTAAAGGTAATCCGCTTCACGGCTCAGTTTTAGGGCTGTCTCTAGTTCGGCCAACGCCTCTTCCAGTAGACCCTGTTCTTCGTACAAGATGGCCAGCTGATAATGGGCCGGGGCATAGGTTGACTCCTCGCTGATGATCCGCTGCATCCTTTCTTGTGCCGAGGCATAGCGCCCGCGCAGCTTATACATAATGGCTATGTCCAATTCATAGTCCCTTTGACCCGGCGCTATCTTCAGGGCCTGGGCATAGCAACGCATGGCCTCTCGTAGATCCCCGCGCTGGAGATGGATGGCTCCCAGTTCAGCGTAATTTGCGGCCTCCGTCGGGGCAAGGCTCAGCGCCTCTTCCATCATCTTGAGAGCCTCACTGCTGCGACGTAGCCGCCGCAGGATTCGACTGGCGTGGCGAAGATAGACTGTCTGCTGTGGCCTTCCTCGGATAGCTTCCTGATACTCAGACAGTGCCTTCTCCCAGAGGCTCTTGGACTCATATAGCTGACCGAGCTGAGCGTGCCATTCAGCCGGGGTTGGCCCCAGCTTAATGGCCTGTTCCAGATCAGTCTGGGCCTCCTCCTGTCCCAGGCAGAAGCGAATCCTGGCCAGATCGTAGCGGAAAGCGGCCACCTCAGGGGCAAGGTGGACGGCTCGCTCATAGGCGGCCAGGGCCTTTTCCCATTCCCCGCTCACTTCATAAATACAGCCTTGCTGGTTGTACAGAGGAGCAGCCTCTAGTCCCTCGGCCAATCCCTCCTCGATCAAAGCCAGCCCTTCCGCCACTCTCCCCAGATGAAGGTAAAGGCCAGCCAGATGACAACGGAAAGAAGCCTCGCCTGGCGCCAGGCTCAGGGCCTGCTGATATTCGGCTATGGCCTCTTCCCCATTCCCCTGGCGCTGATAAATAGCACCGCGTCGATCGTAGGCCGGCGCATACGTTGGGTCGATGGCGAGGGCTTTTTGCAGGTGTTCAAGGGCTAAACGGTGATATTCGCTGTCTTCCTTCTCCACAGCCAGCTGGCCATAGACATCGGCTATGGCTGTGTGAAGCACACAGCTCTGCGGCGAGTATTGCAGCGCTGCGGTGTAATGCTCGAGGGACTGCCCGAATAACCCTATCTCCTGGTAGGCTATCCCCAGGCTATACAGACTATAAACATCGGCTGAGCCGCAGGTGACGGGCTCTCTCAGTATGGTGATGGCCTCCTGGGGGTGGTGCAGGCGGACCAGAAGGAGACCCTGTTTACGTCTGTAGGACATCTCAGCAGGAGTGAGCCGGAAGGCCGTTTCATATTCCTGCGCCGCGCGTTCCAGCTCTCCCATAGATTCCAGGATGGAGCCGAGTTCAGTGCGCCAGAGGGCTGATTCCTGTAATTCAAGGGCCAGCGTGAGTTGGGATGCCGCCTCAGGGTATCTTTGCAAATGGTAGCAGGCGTTGGCGGCATTCCGCCAATAAGATGCCTCTCGTGGCTGTAGCTCAGCGGCCCGGCGGAAGGAATCTGCTGCCTCGAGCCATTGTCCCATTTGTTCGTAGGCCTGTCCGAGCTCGTTATGCCAGGCCGCCTCGTCAGGATCCAGGGCGACACCTTTGCTTAACGCCTCACTGGCCTTCTCCCACTGCCTCAAGGCTGCGTAGGTCAAGGCCGTCTCGCGGTGAAAGAGGCCGACGGTCTCATCGATTTCCACGGCTCGCAGACAGTGAGGGAGGGCTTCCTGCGGTCGGCCACTTTCCCGCAGGGCAGCCCCAAGCAGCACGCGGGCCTCGGCCCAGTCGGGTTGAAGGGCCGCAGCCCTCTCGAGATAGCCGACAGCCCTCTCCCAGTGCTGGAGATGGGAAAGGAGGCGTCCTACATCGAAAAGATAAACTGCCTCTGGCTGTAGTTCGCTGGCCCGCTCATAGCTCCTTAAGGCTTCCTCCAGGAGATGAAGGGCTTCCTGCGCCTGTCCCAGCTGATGGTGCCCTTCAGGGCGCAGTGGTTCGGCCGTTACGGTAGCCTGGAAGAAGTGCACTGCCTCTGCAAAGCTGCCCAGCTGAGCGCAGATGGAGCCGGCTAGCCGAAGGTAAGAACCGCATTCAGGCTGAAGTTCTACAGCCCGTGTCGCCTGGCTGAGGGCTGCTTCCAAACGTCCTTGGGCAAGGAAGACTTGGGCTAGCTCAAAGTAGGCTTCAGCCAGGTCGCTTTGTAGAGCGATAGCTGTTTCCAGTTCGCCAAGGGCCTCGTCTAACCAACCGGCCAGACGGAAGCAGCGACCAAGCGTCACGTGGTAGAGGGCGTTGTCTGATTGCAGCTCAAGCGCCCGCTGTAGTGAGGCGATGGCCTTCTGGGTGTTTCCCTGGGCCAGGTAAACGAGAGCGAGCTCGTAGGGCGCCGCGGCCAGCTCTGGCCGACGCTGCGCCACCGTCTGTAGCTCGGCCTCGGCCTCCACCAGTCGTCCCAGCTGCTGGAAGGCACTCCCCAGATAGAGGGAAAACAGGGGTTCCCCTGATTGCAGTTGGACGGCTAGAAGGAATTTAGATAGCGCTTCTTGAGGGTGGGAGGTATCCTGATATGTGAGTCCCAATTCGGCGTGGAGTTCAGCTCCCTCTGGGGCAAGCGAGATAGCTTCCTTCAGAAGTTGGATGGCTATCTCATACTTGCCCAGTTGGCGATAGACCTGGGCCTCTCGCTTCAGGTATACGGCTGTGAGGGGGGCCAGTTCCACCGCCTGCTGGTGGTGGGCCAGGGCCTCCTCATAGCACCCCACCCTCTGATGGAGGAGACCGAGCTCACTATGGGCATCAGCAGCGATAGTTGGGGCGCCCTTCTGCTCCGAGAGATACAAGGCTTGCTCAAACGAGAGTTGGGCCGCCTCATCCTGCCCCAGGTGTGCCTGCATGATGCCGCAACTGTAGCGGTAGAGTGGCTCATCTGGAGCCAATACAGCGGCGGCCAGCTGGGCGGCGAGTGCCTCCTGGTAGCGGCCTTGCTCGCTGAGAACCACACCTAATTCATTTTGCCACTCGGCCTGGGTCGAGTCCAGGCGTAAGGCCATACTCAGCTCCGTCTCCGCCTCCTCCAGGCGGCCCAGAAGCCTGAGCAGCCACCCGGCCCGTTCGTGATACTCAGCCTGTTCCGGTCGATAGCGGATGGCCTGACGGTACTGCTTCAGGGCCTCCTCAAGCCGGTCGCACTGCATATAAAGTGAGCCGAGTAGGGCGTATCCCTCGGCCCTGTGCGGGTCCAGACGTAGTCCCCGCTGTACCACGGCCATCGCCTGGGTGTGATCGCCCATCCTTTGATAGATGCGCCCCAGGTTGATGTGATTTAAGGACTCATCTGGACGCAGTCTGATGGCCAGGCGGAATTCTTCCAGCGCCTCAGGGTAACGTCCAAGCGCCTCACATAACTCGGCTAGCGCGGTGTGCGCTTCCAGGCACTCCGGATCCAGGGCGATTGCCTGGCGGAGAGTGCGTAAGGCTTCTTCCTGATCGCCTTCCCTCCGTTGTATGCCAGCGCGGTGACACAGGTAGTGGGCCTTTGGCCTCAGGTCAGAGGCGGCCAGGAATTCTGCACTCGCTCGCTCGAGGTACCCCTCGCTTTCGTAGATGTGGCCCAGGCGATGCCGCGCCTCAGCCTGCATTTGGTGAATGTGCTCAAGAGCCTTTGCCAGCTCCTCTTTGGCCTGCTCCAGGTCGCCCTGTCCCTGTCGGACAGTGGCGGCACCGAGGTGATATTGCGCCCAATTGCCCCCGAGCTCGGCCGCCAGCTGGTGCTGGACAAGGGCCTCGGTGTATCTCCCCTGTTCTGTAAGTACTTCGGCCAGCTCCTGGTGTAGATCGGCCCGTTGTGGTTTGAGCTTAACGGCATCTTCCAGGACCGCCCGGGCATCATCGAGACGCTTCAGTTCTTCGAAAGCCCTGGCAAAATGGCGATGGAGGTCAATGTCTGCCGGATTGAGCCGCACGAGGCGGTTATAGGATCCCGGTGGTTCGTTTTGGACTACACATCTGGCGGCGAGAAGAACGTCGGCGTAACTTGCTCCAGGGCGCAGTATGGCCTCCAAGACCCCTGCTCGTGCTTCGGACATGCCGTAGAGGAGGGGCATGATCTCCGACCAGGACTGAACGCCGTCGTCACCTAAAAGGGTAGGGAGCGCTTGGCCTCGTTCCATCGACTCTTTTAAGGCTACCGCGGCGAAGAACTGTCCCAGGAGGCCGCTGCGGAAGGTGAGAAAAGCGCGTTCCCTAGCGGGGATAAGGATACCTGTATCTACCAGTCGATCGAGGATCTCTCGACCGCGCCAGGAGCCGCCTGGGGAGAATTCCGCTGGGTGATCCCTTTGAGGAAGGAGCGGGCTGCTCTCAATCAAACGTTGGCAGAGGGTACGCTCCAGAAGAGAGGTGTGCTGCTGCCGCATCTCCAGGGCGAGGCGGGCCGCGGCCGACCAGACGGAGGCGAGGTGCTGATCCCTCTCTGCCGGGCTGTCTTCCCGCGCCGTCTCGATCAGCCTATGCACGATCTGGTGGAGTAGATTGGCGGTCGTGGCGGCCTCGAAATCGCTGCGCTGGGAGGCAAGGGAACAGAGCATCCCCAGAATGCGTGGGTTACGGGCCAGTTCCCACCATCCCTCCTCGATGGTCAGTCTTTGCAGGAGTGCTTGAGCGCAGCTCTCCTCCAAGGCATGGCTGACATACTCGGCCACCTCCCGATCGGATAAGGGTTGAACGACGGCCGTCTCAGCCGTTCCAAACCAGGGCTCCAACAGGGGATAGTCGTGTGTTCGGCAGGTGATGATGAGGCGTTGTTGAGGATGGGAAGAGATGAAGTCAGCCAGGGCGCGGATGCTCTCTAACGGGTTAGGAAAGGTGGCCCGTTCCAGGTGATCGACAAGGAACAGGAAGGCGCTCTGTCCCAGAAGCTCGTCGAGTATCTGCCGCCTCGCCTTTGAGGAGCCCAGCGACCCACCTGGGAGCCAGGGCGATGGGGTGGCCGCATAATGTTGAAGGGTGGCGAGGATGGCCTCCTCGAGGATCTCTTCCATCAGGCGACTCAGGTCAAGGTACAGTGGGATTCGCCGCTCGGCGCAAAGCAGGCGAGGGGATATCTCACCCGTGCTTGGGTGGAGGGCATACGAGGCATAGTCATAGGTGAGAGCCTGGAGGAGGGTGCTCTTACCGCTCCCAACCTCTCCCAGGATCAGCCAGAGGTAGCTCCTTGGCAGGACGTCAGCCGGAGCGATCCCCATCTGGGCGGGTTGAGTGGCGCTGTCTGTTTCCCCTGGCTCAGCAGAGGGCTCTTCGCTCAAGGATACAGCAGATAGCGACCTGAGATGCAAGGGGACGTAGCGGGCGCGCAAGGCGGCCAGGGTTGGGTCGCCGACGAGGGCCTGGAGGTAGTCCTGCAGGAGCGTTTCTACACCTGGGCTGAGCTGTGCTTCTCCATTGGTCTGGCTCTGCGGCTCCTGGGCGTTCATCTCTTCTTCCTGGACTATATAGCCTCTTACATAATGACCCCCAAATCCGCCTTCGGCGGATTCAGGGTAGCCCTTCAGGGCTTTGTTAAATAGGGGGACGCTCCCTGTGACCCCCGGTCCGCCGAAGGCGGACACTCCCATTATGAAAGTCCCTGATTCTGGTTGGTCAGAGCCTCAGTCGCTGGCTCAGGAAAGCCCCCCACCCGTTCGAAGTCGCTCAGATTATACCATGTCTTTAAGGCATTAAAAATGGCTGGCGGGACATAACGTTATGTCCCGCCAGCCAGGCTTTTACGGGTCAACCTATTTGGCGTACTTCTTCAGCTCGGCATCGAGCCTGGAGACCATCGTTTTGATGGTGGCGTCCACGGGCTGCCCCTTGATGATATTGGTCAAGGCTTCGGCCGTCATGGTGCCGTAGGCGGTGAAGCCGGGGGTCACCGGGGGAGGCTGCCCCCACTCGATCAATTCCTGATAGGGGATGTTGAGTGGGAAGGTCTGGTACTCCGGTATCTGGGCCAGGACCGACTTGCGGGCCGGCAGGCTGTTGGTCAGCTTCTGCCAGGTCGCCGCTATCTCCTTGCTCGTCGCAAACTTGATGAACTCCTTAGCCTCCTTCTGATGCTTGCTGGCGGCCGTGATCGTGAACATGAAGTGTCCTGTGTGGGTGATGGGCGTCTTGAGGTAAGGCAACGGGGTGATCGACCAGGGCAGATTCGGATACTTCGCCGTCAAGATGGGGTAGAGATCCTCTGGGCGAAGGTAGGTGGCTGCCTTGCCATCCTCGAAGGCATTGGGGACTGTCGCCTGAGGCGAGAGCTGCCACTTGTTGAAGAAGTCGGACATGAACTGGAAGGCCTCCAGCGCCTGGGGTGTATCGAGGTAACCAGACGCCTTAGAGCCGTCGGGGCTTACGCCCATGTAGGTGGGGGTGCCCGGCTTATCATTGGAGCGGATCAGCGGTAGCCAGTCGTAGAACGCCCCCAGGCTGCGTGTCACCAACCCCCAGACCTTGGGGACGCCACCGGCGGGGATAGGACCGACGACCTTGCGCAGGGCCTCAGCGAACTGGGGCCAGGTCCAGGCATCCTCTAGGGTTCTCGGTGGCTTAATGCCTGCCTCATCGAACATCTTGGTGTTATAGAAAATGAGGAGGGTGGCTTGCATCCAGGGAGCGCCGTAGAGTTTTCCTTCGTAGGTGCCTTGCTTAACCGAGGTTTCAACGAAATCAGCCATATCCTCCTTGGTGTAGATATCACCCAGAGGGATGATGGAACCGGCGTAGGCGTAGCTGACGATGAAGGGCCCACCAGGCCAGATGATGTCAGGCGGATCGCCTGAGGCCAGGTAGACAGCTATCTTACGGTAAAACTCCCCGAAGGGCACTGTTTCATAAGCGACCTTGATGTTGGGGTGCTTTTCCTCAAACATGGCGACGATTTTCTTGGTGGCTGGTTCAAGTGGTTCACCGGCTACACCGAAGAGACGGATAGTAACGGGTGCTGGCGGTTTGGTGGGCGTCGCCGTCGGTGGCAGCGGCGTCGGGGTCGCCACAGCCACTGGAGTAGGTGTGGCTGGTGGTGGAGCCGCTGGCTTGGTTGGCGTTGGCGTTGGGGCGGCTGCTGGGACGCAGGCGCTGGCGACGAAACTGAGCAGCAGAATGACCACGATTGGCAACAGGAACAGTCTTTTCACTGAGGGTCTCCTTTCACAACAAACTTTCGCAAAACGAAGTGTTGCGCTTCCGCGGAAAACATGAGCAACTGTCTGCCTTTATTGATCACCTCCTTCGGAGTTTCAAGCCCTCACCATCTCCTGCAAGGCTCGAGATGAGGGATCGGAGGCCAGGTCGAAGACTCTTCGAGTCGAAGAGTCTTCGGGGCGGAGCCCCATCCTCCTTCGGCGGACTCCGGGGGTGTCGGGCGGCATCCCACCTTGGCCCCCCCAGCTTTGTTTTTCACGATGCGAAAAATGTTTCCGCGAAAATTATAGAGCCAAACCAGAATGCTTGTCAAGCTATCGACAACGACACGGTGGCGTAGTATAATAGAGGTGGGCTGGTAAGGCGATTGAACCAGGTGGCTGCTTTGTAAGGACTGACTGTTCTGTATGTGGAGGGCGAATAGCCGAGCCGGGAGGTGGTACATGCTGAGAAGGCGTCACTTTTTGGCCATTCTGGTCTGCTTCGTCATCATCCTCGGTCTCCTTACGTTGCCCCTCCATCTTCCCCGTCCGTCACTTTTCGTTCCACCCATAGCCCACGCCGATGGTGGCGACTGGCCCATGTTCCGCCACGACCCAACCCACAGCGGCTACAACAGCGACGAAACTAGTCTCAAACCCCCGCTACGGCTCAAGTGGAGCTATAATATGGGGGGCTACCGCTGCTTGGTGCAGCAGTGGACGGAACTATGCTGTATGAGGGTTCCTACGGCCAAAAGGGGAACGGCTCCGAGATAGACATTGTGCCTACGCCGATGCCTAAGCTACTACCCATGCCCTTAGCCACGGCAACGCCTGGGACCGTGCGAAATAGCACTGCAGTAAGCGGCGGCATCTATGCCAACACCACGTGGGACCTCGGTAAAAGCCCATATATCGTGACTGGAACGGTAACTCTGTTTCCGGGCTGCACCCTCACTATCGAGCCGGGCGTGCAGGTGCGCTTCGCGGCGGGGGCCACCCTTATCATCCGTGGCGCATTAGTGGCCGAAGGAACGGCTACTAACCGGATCGTGTTTACCTCGGATAGTCCTGCTCCCATCAAAGGAATCTGGGGTGGAATTCAGGTTGCCACGAATCAGGGTGGTAAGGTGTCTCTCAAATTCGTCACCGTCGAATATGCGCAAACTGCCCTGTCCGTCGAGTGCTGCTGGTCTGGCGGGCCGGTCAATATCTCGGACAGTGTGTTCACCAATAACGTCACGGCATTGGGAGGCTACGCAGGCTGGGATATGCAGGTTGACCGCTCGACCTTTGAAAAAAACACGTACGCCGTAATGAGTGCGGACAAGAAGATCTCTAACTCTGTCTTTAGAGATAACCGTTATGGCTTATATGAGACGGAGCGTGTCAGTGTGTACGGCAGCACGTTTACGGGCCACGAGGTTGCCCTATGGGGAGGACGGGGCGTAGTCAAGTATTCTACCATTGCAAACAACGGCACTGGTGTGCGGGCCTTCTTCGAGGGGTTCACTCTATCGAACAATACCATCACGCGCAACACTGTGGGCGTCATTTTAGGCCAGTATGACTCCTATTCATCACCTGTGAGTTTTAACAATATCTACGGCAACACAATCGTCACGGGGACCATCAACATGAAGAACACTGGGCCATCCAACAAGGATGCGCTGAACAACTGGTGGGGGACAACCGACACTAGTGTGATAGAAGCGGGCATTTACGATGGACGGGATGACCCTGTGCTCGGTTTGATCAACTACCAGCCGTTTCTAACCGAACCCGCTCCCACCTCGTTAGTGACTACGTCCCTTTCCTCACTCGCAACCTACCAGTCTTCTCCCTCCTTCTCTGTTTCTTGGTCTGGAACTTCAGATCCTGACCCCATCGCCTCCTACGACGTGCAGTATCGGGATGGAGGGGAAGGAGCATGGACCGACCTCATCACCGCCACCACCGCCCTCTCCACCACCTTTAGCGGCCAGGACGGCCACATCTACTCCTTCCGGGCCCGGGCCACCACCACTACCGGTGTGGTGAGCGATTGGAGCGACCCTGTCTCCACCACGGTGGATCTGACGGCACCCACGGGGACGTTGCAGGTGCAGGGCTGGTCCTCTCCCTACATATCCAACACTGTCACCCTTTCAATCTCTGCCTCCGACGCTACCAGCGGTGTCTCCCAGATGCAGTTCGGACCCGACGCCCAGAATTTCAGCGCCTGGGAGCTGTACGCTACTACACGGAGTTACCTGGCACCACCAGGAGCCACGGCCGTCTACGGCCGCTTCAAGGACAACGCCGGGAACATCTCCCAGCCAGTAAGCGCCACCATCACAGTGGACTCTGCTCCGCCCACGGGGTCTATCACCATCAACGGCGATGCCGCCTACGCCAACGCCATCAATGCCACCCTCACCTTGTCTGCCACAGACAACCTGAGCGGTGTCTCAAGCGTGGCCTTCTCTAACAACGGCTCCACTTGGAGCGACTGGCAGAGTTACGGCACCAGCAAGTCCTGGGCCCTGGCCAGTGGCGCAGACGGAGAGCGCACCGTTTTCACCCGCTTGCGGGATGCGGCCCAGAACGTCTCCCCTGTCTACTCGGATACCATCATCCTGGATACGACGCCCCCCGGGACGCCCCAGCCCGATGACGGGATCAGCGGCGTGAGCAATAATCCCCGCCCTACCTTCCGCTGGCCAGAGGTCACCGACAACCTGAGTGGCCTGGCAGGGTATTACTACAAGGTGGACAGCGGCGCGGAGGCGCTGGTGCTGGGGACCGCCGTGACCTTAACCACCCAGAGCGATGGGAACCACACCTTCTACGTGCGGGCCAAGGACCGGGCGGGCAACTACAGCCCTTACGGGTTCCACACCTTCTCCATCAAGACCAACCTGCCCCAGTCCCCCGGCATCATCCAGCCGCAGACTCCCACGGCCTATGACCGCACCGTGGTCAGCGGCATCAGCGAGCAGGGGCTCACCGTTAAGCTCTACGTGAATGGCTCCTTCGTCGGCCAGATCACAGCGGGTAGCTACGGGGTCTGGAACTTCGTCAACGTGCCCCTGGCTATGGGTGCTAACATCCTTACGGCCACTGCCACCGACCAGGCGGGTAATATCAGTCTGTTTTCCACCCCGGTGGTAGTAGACAGGGTAGAGGTCTGGGCCCCACCGCCAGCGCCCCAGGCCTCCGCGGTCATCTCCACCACTGGCGGGACCGTGGCCGCGGGCAACAATGTCTCCGTCACCGTGCCCAGTGGGGCCTTCGCCGAAGAGGTCAACCTCACCTTGACGCCCTATGCCACGGCCAGCGCCCCAGGTGTCTTCGGGGTGGTCAGCGCCAACGCCTACACCTCCATCACCGCGGTGACCACCGCCAGCGGCACCCGGGTAAGCAGCTTGCAGCAGCCGGTCACCATTACCATCGCCTACAACCCGGCCGTGCTGGGCAACGTCCCCGAGACCAGCCTGCAGATTTCCTATTATGACGAGGGCACCAGGCAATGGGTGGCCCTGCCCAGCGTCGTAGATACGGTGAACCATACCGTCAGCGCCAGCACAACCCATTTCTCGTTATACGATGCTCAGGCGTCTCTCCTGACCAAGAAGGTCTACCTGCCGCTGGTATTTAAGTCCTGGGGGGCTGGCTGGTAGTTTATGGGCAAAGGTTGGTCTCGCAGCCATCTTTGGGCCAAGCGGGCAAAATTCGCAATTTTATGCTATTGACAAATGCTGTTTCTGGTGCTAGTATGTATTCAGCATCCAGCTAGCGATCACCCGTCCATTCATCTCACGAGGAGGGTATGATGAGAAGACTCACTGTTGTGGCGATGGCCGTGGTGGCTTTGGTTTTGGCGATATCCCTCGCCCTGCTGGGGGTAGCGGGGGTGGGGGGTGGAGCAAAGAGCACATCGGTCGCTCTGGCCGCTCCGCTGGGTTCACCCCCGGGAACCTGGGTAAGCAGCATCACTGTACAGAATCCTAGCACCCAGAGTGCGACCGTAAAGTTGGAGATCGTCGATCAGAACGGGGCGGTTAAGTTCTCGGATACGGTGACGGTGGCAGCTGGGGCCTCCAAGCTGTGGTATGTGCCCAATCTCACTGGGCTTGCCTCTGGCCGCTACTCCGCAGTGATAAGCAGCGACCCTGTGCGCGTGGTGGCGATCGCCAACCTGGTTTCATCTAATCCTAGCACGGGCGGTAGCTATAGCGGCGTGAACGATGATCAGGCAGCCTCCTCTTTCTATATCCCATCCGTATATAGAGAGTATTATGGCTATACATCGAACATCGTCGTCCAGAACGCCGATACAGCCGATGCCAGTGTGACGGTGACCTTCAAGAACAAGCTCGGTACGACAGTAGATACGAAGACGACAACGATCAAGTCTGGCGCCTCCTATACCTTTGATCAGGCCGGTCAGACGGCGCTTGGCTCTAACTTTGTTGGTTCGGCCGTCGTCGAGGCTGCGGGGGGCAAAAAGGTGGTAGCCATATTCAACATCTCCAGCAGCGCCGGCAATGGGCTCTTCTCTACATCGAATGGCTTCTCCTCAGCCGCAGCGGGCACGGTCGCTTACCTACCGGTAATCTACAACGATTATTACAGCTTCCTTACCAGCTTCCTCGTCCAGAACGTGGATACCGCTGATGCTAACGTCCAGGCTGTGTATAAGAACCATCTCGGCCAGACGGTCAAGACGGCTACGGCTACTATCAAGCCCGGGCAGTCCAATCTCTGGTACCAGCCTAATGACGGTCTGGGCTCGAAATTCCACGGTTCGGTGACCGTAACCAGTACGAATGGGAAGAACATTGTGGCTGTGGCCAATATCCTGAATAATGTGACCGGTCGCTTATCGGCCTACAATGGGTTCACTGGCGGCTCGGCGACGATCGCTCTCCCCGTTATTATGAACATGTACTACGGATGGGTGACCAGCTTGACCGTTATGAACGTGGATACAGCGGCAGCCAACGTGACCCTGGAGTACAAGAGCGCCACTTATAACACGACGAAGACCGCTACGATCCAGCCAGGAACCGCTCAAATGTGGTATCAACCCAATGATGGGCTGCCTCAGCGCTTCAACGGTTCAGTGAAGGTAACCTCGACTGGCGGCGTAAAGGTCGTCGCCGTGGTGAATGAGGAGAAGCAAAAGGGCGATGATAACGTCAGTGATGCTGGACCCGGCGATTGGCTGATGAGCTACAACGGCTCCAATCAATAGTCAGTCATCTCAATCAAAGGGATAAAAGGGGAGCCAGCGATCGTTTGATTGCTGGCTCTTCTATTTATCTTCTAGTGAATATATTGTCCATCTTAGATGGAGACCAATGAAGCTGATCGTCCAGATCCCTTGCTATAATGAAGAGCAGACCTTGCCCTTTGTGGTGGCCAGCATCCCTAGGGAAATCCCGGATGTGGATCAGGTTGAGGTGTTGGTCGTCGACGACGGGTCCACGGATCATACTGCGGAAGTGGCCCGGCAGCTTGAAGTGGATCATATTGTCCGTCACGTGGGTAATAAGGGACTGGCGGCTGCCTTTCAAAGCGGCCTGGATGCCTGTTTGAAGCTTGGCGCAGATATCATCGTCAACACCGATGGCGACAACCAATATCCGCAAGAGGAGATTCCCAGGTTGATCCGGCCAATCATCGCTGGTGAGGCAGAGATCGTCGTGGGGGACCGGCAGACGGGTAAGAGCGCTCAATTCTCATTGCCGAAGAAACTGCTTCAGGCCATAGGTAGCTGGACCGTGCGCAAGGCCTCGCACACGGCTGTCCCGGATGCACCGAGCGGTTTCCGGGCATTTTCTCGCGAGGCAGCCCTGCGGCTGAACGTGATCTCGAAGTATACCTATACGCTGGAAACGCTTATCCAGGCTGGGACGCAGCGCATGGTCGTGGCCCATATCCCCATCACCACTCACGAGCAGCTACGTGAGTCGCGCCTGATTAAAGGACTCTGGGGCTACCTTAAGGAGTCGGCGGCGACGATCATCCGCGTTTATGCGATGTACGAACCACTCAAAGTCTTCTTCTATCTTGGCCTGTTCCTCTGTCTGATTGGTGCAGCCGGTGTAGGCCGCTTCCTTTATTATTACTTCACTGGCACGGGGGCTGGTCATGTTCAGTCCCTTATCCTGGCGGCCGTCTTCTTAATCGTTGGCTTCCAGGTCTTCCTGATCGGCCTACTGGCCGACTTGATTGCAGCCAATCGCCGTTTGCTTGAGGAGATACTTTATAAGGTGAGAAATCTGGAAGTACAGAATCAGAGCGGTGGCGAAAAGAAAGTGAGCAAACGGTAAAGTGAGAGTGAGCAGCGGGGGTTCCAGGGGAGGCACAGCCCCACTGCCGGGATGGACTAGGGGACACAGCCTAGATCCAATTCCCCCCACTGGAGTAAGGGGAGGTCAAGGAGGGAACCCCCTCCTTGGAGGGTCCTATCCGCCTTCGGCGGACGCCCTAGTTCAAAATCCCCCCTTCTCCCGTCCCCCGAAGGGGGACGGGAGAAGGGGGGTAAGGGGGGATGAGGGCATTTCCCCTTGAACCCCCTGCGGGGGTTTGGGGGGAGATATTTAACTCCCTCAACAGCCTTTAAGGCTGTAGCCTCAGGATACGTGGAGTGTAAGGAGGCTATTGATGCTGGGCATTAAAGAGATATGGGAGGCATTACCCCATCGTTACCCCTTCCTCTTGGTGGATCGGATCGTTGAGCTCGCACCTGACGGCAGCCGGGCCGTCGGGATCAAGAACGTCACAATCAATGAGCCCTTCTTTCAAGGGCATTTCCCGGGTTACGCTATTATGCCCGGTGTGCTCATTGTGGAGGCCCTGGCCCAAACAGGGGGCGCTGCTGTCCTGGCCAATGCGGAGCACAAAGGCAAGATGGGTGTATTAGCCGGCATCGATGGCTTCCGCTTTCGCCGGCCGGTCGTGCCCGGTGATACCCTTCGTTTAGAGGTTACGCTCAGTAAAGTGCGCGGGCCCATCGGTAAGATGCATGGGCGTGCTACGGTGGACGGTCAGGTGGTAGCGGAGGGGGAGATCTTGTTTGCTCTCACACCCGTGGAAAGACTGGCAGAGAAGTGAAGTGCTAAGGCGATTCAAAGGGCATCTGATCAGCTTTGTCGGGAGGATTTTGCGCCCCCTCTTTCGACAGACAGGATGGCCGGAGGATTTTCGGCCATCTTCTATTCTGGTGATTAAACCGTGTTGCATTGGGGACGTGTTGATGGCTACGCCAACCCTGGCCGCGCTGCAGCGGCAGTTTCCCCAGGCTCGCCTCGGCTTTGCCGTCTCGGCCTGGTCTCGGGCCGTGATAGAGGGACATCCTGCGATCAAGGAGATAGTCGATTGTGGCCGTGTGGGCAGCGGAGCAAGGTTCACTTTGGGCGAGTATCTCGCTCTCATCAAATCCTTGCGCCGTGGTCGCTGGGATTGTGCCTTCGTTCTGGATCGTTCTCTGTGGATCAGCTTGCTGCCGTTTCTGGCCGGTATCCCTATCCGGATTGGCCTTGATAGTGAGGGGCGCGGTTTCCCCCTGACCCTGAGGGTTCCTTGTCGGCCAGGGCGGCACGAGGCGGAGCTATATTTAGATACGGTACGGGCTATCGGGATCCTACCTCAAGAGGCTCGGTTATCTTTTTATCCTTCGCCTGAGGACCACCTTAAGGCAGAGGAGGCGCTGAGCAGCGTTGGGACCAAAGGGACGAGACTGTTAGCCATTCACCCCGGTGGGGGAAGCAATCCAGGGATGACCCTGGCCGCCAAGCGTTGGTTACCAGAACGTTTTGCCACTGTAGCCGATAGGGCGGTAGAGAGTTTGGGGGTGACCATTCTTTTAGTGGGGGGTCTTTCTGATGGACCGTTGGCCACCCAGGTACAGAATAGTATGCGCTACCCGGCGGTCGACCTTGTGGGTGGCCTCACCCTGGGGCAGCTCGGCGCTGTTATCCAACGTTGCGCCCTCTTTGTAGGTAATGACACTGGCCCCATGCACCTGGCCGTAGCTGTGGGTACCCCGCTGGTGGCCATCTTTGGACCTTCGGATCCTGGGATGTATGGCCCCTATACAACACGGGCCAAAGTTGTCCGCAGCGCTGAACCGTGTAGTCCCTGCTTCCGTAATGGTGCCTTTCCGCCATGCCCTGTGATACGATGCATGGCGGCGATAAGCGTCGCTGACGTTTGGTCGGCTGTGGAAGAGCAGTGGGCGCTATTTAATAACGAAGGTCAGGGCGATGAGGACAAGGAGCATTATCCCGGCTAGTACGGCGATATTTTTCAGGTCGGCGGTGATGTAGCTGTAATCTGTGCTTAGCGTAGCGGGGCCAGTACGGCCAGTCCGTGTGGGTGGTATTGGTCGTGGCTGGACAGGGCTCTGGGCAGACTGCACGGGTGTGGCCTGACTTGGCCTTATTATTGGCGGGCTTGCAGCTATCTTCCGCTGTGCTTTCTTTTTTATCTTTCGACCATATTGGTCACGAGCTTTTTTGGGCATTCTTTTCCTCCTAACCTTAGCCATTATATCTTATTTCTGGCTGATACGACAAGGATACTAAGGGAGGTTGCCCTCATCCCCCCTTACCCCCCCTTCTCCCGTCCTCCGAAGGAGGACGGGAGAAGGGGGGAATAGAAGCTGGGGCGGAGGGTGTAGGGGCGAGGTGACCTCGCCCCTGCTGCCTCACAAGGAGAGATTAAGGGGGCGTAGCTTGGTAAGGGTCTCTCGGATGTGCCCCAAAACAAGCCCGCAGGGCCGCCTTGAATCCGCCGAAGGCGGATTTGGGGGAGATGTTCAACGCTCTGTCCGAACTCTTTGCCAAACTTAGCAGGGATGGGATAAAATGACCCTAGTGAAAGGAGGGATGAGGTAGTGGAAGTCGTGGAAGAGCTCTACCGTCAGCATGCAGTCTATCTTTGGCTTGGTCTCGTAGTTTTAGTGACCTTGCTACTCTTTTGGCTTATTTATCTCCAGGTACGGGTGAGCAGGATGATGCGTCACTATGGCGCTCTTACGCGTCACGTTGGTCACGGTAATCTGGAAGAGTTACTTAACAGGCATCTGGAGCGTATCACGGATACCTCCCTGAAGCTCGAGGAGTTGACAGCATTCTCTCAAGAACTGGATGGGAGATTGCAGCAAGCTATTCAGCGGGTGGGGATGGTCCGCTTCAATCCTTTCGACGATACGGGGGGCGATCAGAGCTTTGCGATCGCTATGCTTGATGCGGAGGACAATGGACTGGTGCTGAGCTCACTGTTTAGCCGAACGGGTACACGTATCTATGCTAAGCCGATTCACAAGGGGCGCTCCAAGTACAATCTGTCTGATGAGGAGCTACAGGCCCTGAGACAAGCCAATGCCGAGAGGCCATCGACTCGTCTGCGATAGGGGAAACGATGGATCAGCGCAGGGTGTTTGACACTTATCGCCCGGCCTTCGTCAAGGCTTGTCGAGATTTAGCGGGCCTCGAGCCGTTTGTCACTGCGGCCAAGGGTGATGTGCTTTACGTGCCCCTTACGGCGACCGCTGGCGAATTTGAAATCCCCTACCTCGGGCGTGCCCACCGGGTGAGTTATCCTGAGGTCAGGGTGCGTGAAGCGAAGACAGGTGAGGAGCCATCGCTTACCACCCAGATATTACTGCTTCATTATCTTCTTCACGCCGATGGCACACCTCTCTCCGGACGTTGGGTCTCCTTTCGGGAGCTGCCGGATGGGCGCGTCTACGATGCGGCCTTTCGGCAACGTTCAGTCGATCCCCTAGCGCGAGCCTTCGGCGCTGACCTGGAGGGTTTCGTCGCCGCGGCGAGGGCACTCGGGGGAGAACCGGCGCGCATGGCCGATGCCTCTTTCATTTTTCGCGTTTTCCCTCGACTCTTCCTGGCCTGCCTGCTTTGGCTGGCTGATGCTGAGCTGCCTCCTGCGGCCAACATCCTCTTTGATGCCGCGGCCGGTCATCAACTACCTACTGAGGACCTGTCGGCCGTTGGGGGCATCCTCAGCGGCCGTCTGCTGCGACCGAAAGGCTTGCAAAGCAGCAGTCCTTCCACTCAAACGCGGCCAACGGAAGACTTCGTTGGGTTGTAAATTTAGGGGGATACCCAAAGATGAATCGGCGATTATTGGCCTTCCTGGCCCTGACCATTTTGCTACTTGGGGCTGGGTGCGTCGAGAGCGTGGAGAGACGGACGGCGATGCCCACGCCCACAGAGCCGCCTGAAGCAACGACGGCCGCTGAGGAGGCAAGATTTGCGACGCAGCGGCGCATCATGGTGGAAACCCAGATACGGGCACGAGGGGTTACTGATGAGGCCGTGTTGGCTGTTATGGCCAAGGTACCTCGCCACAGGTTCATCAGTCGGGAGCTTTGGGGTAAGGCCTATGGTGATCATCCGCTACCAATTGGGGAGGGGCAGACCATCTCCCAGCCTTATATTGTGGCCTTAATGACCCAACATCTGAGGATACGGCCGGGGGACAGAGTACTGGAGATCGGGACTGGCTCAGGGTATCAGGCGGCTGTCCTGGCCGAGTTGACTGATCAGGTTTATACGATCGAGATCATCGATGTGCTGGCCAAACGGGCGGCGGAGCGCTTGACGGAGCTCGGCTATAGAAAGGTACACACAAAGATCGGTGATGGCTACTTTGGTTGGGAGGAATACGCTCCATTTGACGCTATCATTGTGACTGCAGCGCCGGATCACGTTCCCCAACCGTTGGTGCGGCAACTGAAGGATGGTGGACGATTGGTCATTCCGGTTGGGCCGCTGGGCAGCTATCAGACTCTGTGGTTGATCGAAAAGAAAGGTGACCAACTGATTTCGACCAATTTAGGTGATGTTATCTTCGTTCCCTTGCAGCGAGGACGCTAGGGTGGTCGTCTGGCCTCGGGTTGGGTGATTAAAGACAAAAGGAGAGTGGCACCTAAATAACTGAGGCTGGCCAGTCGAATGACGGTGGAGAAGCCGAAGGAGACGGCGATCATGGCGCTGAGGATCGAGGCGATAACTGAGGCAAAGCCGTTTACGCCCCAGGCCCACGGTACCAGTCCTGCGTCTATCTTATGCACAATTCCGAGGCCGCTGGGAAAAGGAAGACCCATCAGGAAACCAAGGGGGGCCAGGGCGAGGAGGCTCAGGGTGAAACGAATCGCTAAGCCCTGCCCCAACGTCAGCTCGAACATCTGAGCCAGTAGCCAGGGATAAATGAAGCCCAATAGTGGTAACAAAAACATGGTGCCGGGCTTGAACCGGGCCGAGAGCAGGCTGCCGATGCCTGAGAAGAGGAGGAGGGCGGCCAGCACGGCTGAGAAAGAGTAGGTGGGCTGACCCAGAAACAGGATGAATTGCTGCATAAGTGGAATCTCGATGAAGAGATAACCAACCCCGATCAGGGAGAAATAGGCGAAGGTCCAGCGGCGGTGTGGAAGTGGCTCACCGCCCTTTTTGAGTAGAAAAAGAGGCAAAAGGATCATAAGTCCTGAGACGGTGGTGGCCAGCACCAGTAAGGCCACCAGTAACAGATAGCCACTACCCCCAAAGGGCTGCCACATCTTACCCAGGTTCTGCAAGATAGCCCACGTCTGCCGCCATTTGAAGAAGTGGAAAAAGAAGGGCTTATCATCTGTAGAGGGCGAAATATCATAGGGATAACTCTGGTAAAGCTGCGCTCTGGTGGAGTCCGAGAGAAGAGCCAGGAAGGTGTAATAGTGAACGTTGCCGGGGAGGATGTTGAACCGATTCGTCTCTGCTAGGTTGATGCCCGGGTAGTAAATGAGGTCATATTTCAAGTCGTTGCAGAAACGTTTCACTCTTTCGATCTCTGTTGTTTCCAAAGGAGATTTCTTAGCCAGGATGGTTACTGTTGACCAGGTACGAAAGGCCAGGAGGTGGGCCGCTGGGTCCGCGATGCCGAGGTTGTTCAGGGCGACAACGACCAGGGAAAAGGTGCGCAGCTCCTCGGATGGGGGTATCTGAAGCCAGCGTGATACGACGAGAAGCCCCTCCGGGGAGAGGTGCTGGTAGTAATCCTGGAAGGCTTCGCTGGTTAAGAGATAGTTTTCAGATAGGCCGTAGGAGCCGGCAAACACCGGCCGGAAGGAGTCGGTCAAGGCTACCTGCACGATGTCGAATTTCTCCTCAGAGCGGTGCACATAGCTCCGCCCATCTTCGGCCACGGCGGTCACACGCTTGTCGCCGTAGATGTTGCCGGCGTAGTCAGCGAAGTATCGTCCAACGACGTCTACTATCAATGGATTGGCTTCAGCTACGGTGACCCTTTGGGCCCCAAACCGTAGGGCCATCAGTACATCCAATCCGCCGCGCGGTTCCAGAATCAGGACCCGGCTGGGATTGGGGCGCAGCTGATAAACGATAGCCGAGGGAAGGGAGGAGAGGAATTCGGACGGGGTTGCGGCGGCCTTGGAGATAGGCGAGATATCGTCACCATCGATAGCCAGCCCTAGCTGGGGTGGGGGAGGCTGTTCATAAGCGAAGCTCAACCCAACCGCCGAGCGCATGCCCCCGCTCTCAATTACATCTATACGGGAAAAGGCATTCCACTTCGTCAGTAAGACCTTCGCCCCGGGATAGAGGAGAGCTTGGCTGAGGGCCTTATAGGGTGAGATTCTGATATCCAGTGCTTTTGGGGAATGAATGAGGGCCAAGAGTAGTAAAGTGGAGAGGAGTAGAGACGCGGCGAGCCACTTACCCCTTGGCCAGGCAAGGGCAGACAGGGCGAGCGTTCCCAGGAGAGCAGATAGCACTATCGCTCCCTGTGCGCCAGTAAGCGAGAGAGCGGGAATAACGGCCAGACAGCCGCACGCCGATCCGGCCAGATTGGCGCCATAGATGCTTCCGACATGGGCTGGAAATGCAGCCAGCAAGATGGCGACGTAGAGTGCGGCGAAGAAGAAGGGTATACTTAGAGAGATATAGTAAATGAGCAGATAAACGATCTGGGCGCGGTCCCAGGCGATGCGAAAGGAGTCAAAGGGCAGGTAATTGATCACCAGGTAGCTGCCGATACAGCTCAAGGAGAAGAGAAGGACAAGCGGAACGAGCCCCCCCTTAGCGGAACGTTTCCAGCCTGAGGGGAGTATGGCGAGGAACGAGCCGCTGCCCCCAATGCCCAGGAGAGCAACGCTCACGCTGACAAAGGCGAAGTGGTACCACTGCGTGACCGAGAAGAGGCGAGTGAGAGTGATCTCGAAGAGTAGGGTTGCCGCCGAGAGGAGAAAGACGCTGCTGACAATTGAGGGCATGGTCTACCTCTCTGTTGTCACCTTGATGGCCTGGAGCGGAACGATGTTCGGCCCCTGTCCACCACCTTCATCCCTCACATACAGTCGTTGCAGGGTGGCAAGGTCATAAAGCCCCACCTCAATGAAATACTCCCCTGGGGTTGTGTGGGGAGGAATAGCGATCTTATGCACGTCGCGAATATATTTCCCGCTTGGCCAGCGGGAGGTGGGAACAAACCCAGGGTGCATGTTATCCGCTTGGGCTATCTTAGTGTGACCGGGTTCCTTCAATATGTGCATGAAAGCGCTATACTCTCTGTCCAGCGGCCTGGTATTCTCCCAATACATGGTAAGGAGAAGATTTTCTCCAGGGGCAACTGTTTCCTTGTCCAGGTCATAGCCCAACAGGAGGATTTGATCCCCAAAATTTAGATGTAGAGGATGGGCGACTCCCTCTACCTTCCCCTGCCCTGACTCTTTCTTGAACCATAGCGTATCGTCGACATAAATAATCTTGAGCAAAAAGAGCAGAATGATTGCTAATCCGAGGATGGCTATCGGCAAGGAGGCGGTTCTGGAGATAGGGGAGGAAGGAGTTCCCCTGGAGACGCTTTTCTTAAGAGATTCCCGACCTTGCCTCCATTCTTCTGGCTTTATAAACAGCAGAAGAAGGATTGTGGCTGGTATGGTCAGGAGAGAGACGAGGTCGGCCAGCCGACGCATGGGCGTATCCTCAAATTGGAGGGTGACGAGATGCTCGCCCTTTGGGACATCGAAGGTGATAAATCCGTAAGGCTCATAGGCCTTTATTGGAACGGGGTGGTCGTCAACATATGCCTGCCAGCCGGGGAAATAGAAGATATCGAAGAGGATACCGAAGTTGTCGGCAGCGTCAACTTTGATCTTCTCAAGGGTTGGGCGCTGTTCAATGGTTTGCACGGCAACGTATTGGGGCAAGGCTCCTCTATCGACCTTAGAGCTCACCTGGTCAAAATGATACTGTGACACTATTGGTGAGCTGGTGGGACGCGATTTTACCCAACGGGGTAGAAACTCTCCAGCGCTGCTTGTCCCGAAGGCGCCGGATTTCAATTCAAATTCAGACAGACTATTCCTCGATAGTTGGCTATAGGAAACGAATGGTTGGGGAGGATAGAGGATGACGAAGCTGGAGGTGAGGGTGAGCAGGAGGGCGATAGAGGTAGCCCAAAAGGTCCTGGACCAGGGCCTGTCATCATTTAGACGGGCGATAAGAGAGGCGGCTAAGAAGGAAGCCGCCAGCCCACTGATGGCCAGCAAGCGCCAGGGGAATTGAGCCAGGGCCAGAAGAGGCAGTCCTTCCCAGATTTTGCTTGAGGCTGGGAGGGTTAGGAAGATGGCGATGCCCAGAAAAAAAGCAAAGAGAAGATGATGGAGGCGCTGCACACGGTCGAATTTGGAGCGGGTGAAGCCGGCGAGCAGCGCAAGCAAGGACAGGATGAGGGGCATGGTGCCTATATTGAAGGTTACGGGAGGATTGGCGCAGCGGAGGTCGATGGATGATGAGGGCTGGGCCAGCTCCGGCAAGGTTAAAAAGTGGTTGTGGAAATCGAAATAGCCGGTTAGCAATTCGTGGAGTTGGACATATCGCCTATCATACAGGGCCGGTAACCAGAAGAAGGCGCTGATTCCCAGGGCTATGCCGAAAGCCAGAACAACCAGCCAAATTCGGTGGGGCATCTTGAGTCCTCTGAGCAGGACGATAAGATAAAGTCCCAAGAAGGGGCTGAAAAGCATGGCCGTTACGTTGTGCGTGAGGATCAGGCTGGCGTAGAGCAGGGAGGCGATCAGAAGGTAGCGTCGTTGCCCGCGAGTGATGACCTTGTAGAAGGCCCAGAGGATCGCCGGCAATAAGGGAAAGGCAAGCATCTGAGCATAATCCCCTCTCCAGTACAGTTCATTAAGGAAGTGAGGGGTGTAGGTGTAGAGTGCGGCGGCCAGTAGGGCTGCTTTAGGCCCCCAGATCTCCCTGGCGAACAGGTACATAGCGAGGCTGGTGGCAATAAGTCCTGAGATGAGGGTCATCTTCAAGCTGGCTACAAAGTCAGCCCCCAGCAGATGGAAGCCCTCTGATACATAGTAGATTAAAGGGGAATAAAAATTGAATAGAGGGTAGCCAAACCCAAGCCAAAGGTCAGGCGCCCAACGGGGATAGAGGATACCCTGGTGGATAAGTTCATCCAGCTGGACGATACGGAAGAGGTGCAGGGCTCCATCACTGGTCAAGGGTAGACCGGGGCTCAGGAGGGGGTAGATGGCAAAAATGGACAGCAGGCAGGCCGACAGTGCATACAGATATTCGGTAACGGCGGCTGATCCGAGCGCTCTCTGTATCGGTTTCATTGGCGTTGTGTCTCGCATTATATCCATCTATGATAGCTGGCACAAGTTGGGCGCTCACTCCTATGGCCATTAGCCAAGAGTGAGGCAAAATGTTAGAATACAGTTGAATAGAGGTGGAGATTAAAGATGCAGGAGAAGTTGCGAGAGCTACCAAGCGTCGATCGCCTCTTGCAGGATGAACGACTGCAAGCCTGCATCGCCCGTTTCTCGCGTCCTACCGTTTTGGAAGCGGCACGGGAGGTGCTTGAGGAGGCGAGGAGAACGATCACAGCCGGCGGCCCCTGTCCCCAGTTCGAGGAGCTCGTGCAGATGATCGCGGCTAGGACTGCCCAGTCCTCAGAGAGCAGCCTTAAAGTGGTCATCAACGCTACTGGTGTAGTGATTCATACCAACCTTGGTCGTGCTCCTCTCTCTCCAGAGGCAACAGCCGCCATGGTTGAGGCGGCCAGCCGTTACAGTAATCTGGAGTATGATTTAGCTGAGGGCAAGCGTGGCTCCCGCCAGGTCCACGTGGAGCGGGCTCTGATCCGCCTTAGTGGGGCCGAGGCGGCCCTGGTGGTGAACAACAACGCCGCAGCCGTTCTCCTCGTCCTCAGTGCCTTGGCCCGAGGCAAAGAAGTGATCATCTCTCGTGGACAGCTGGTTGAAATTGGAGGCGGTTTTCGTATCCCTGAGGTTATGCGTCAGAGCGGAGCCAAACTGGTTGAGGTGGGAACCACCAACCGCACCTATATCTCTGATTATGAAGCAGCCATCAGCCCCAAGACGGCTATGTTGTTACGCGTGCATTCGAGCAACTTCCGTCTCATAGGTTTCACTCATGCCGTGGAGCTCGGCGAGCTGGCCGCCCTCACCCACGGCCGTGGCTTGCTTGTGGTCGATGATCTGGGGAGCGGCGCCTTACTCGATACAGCTGTCTTTGGGCTGGCCCATGAACCTATGGTTCAGGAGAGCATAGCTTCCGACGTCGACCTGGTTTGTTTCAGTGGTGATAAGTTGCTGGGCGGTCCACAGGCCGGGATCATTGTCGGCAAGCGAACGCTGGTTGATAAGTTGAAGAAGCATCCCCTGGCCAGAGCGGTGCGCATTGATAAGGCCAGTCTGGCTGGGCTGGAGGCCACCCTCAGGCATTACCTGCGGGGTGAGGCTTTAGACAAAATCCCGGTATGGTGTATGATCTCCATGCCCTTAGAAGAGATTGAAAAGTGTGCTCAGGAATGGGCGCGTGCTTTCACGGCTGTGGGGGCCAGGGCGGTGGTCATCGAGGGCGAGTCTACGGTGGGCGGTGGTTCGCTGCCCGGAGAGACCTTGCCCACAAGACTGGTTGCCCTTACAGTGAGGTCGGCTGGGGAGCGGGGCGTGGACTCAGGGGCGGTGAAGGAATTGGCCACTCGTCTCCGCTGTGGGCGACCGCCCCTCATTGGACGCATTGATAGAGGGCGCTTCTTGCTTGATCCACGTACTGTTCTCCCCGAGCAGAGGGAACAACTGATTCAAACGGTGCGCCTGGCCCTGGCGGAGCTGGGTCAAGCCGAGTGGGCGAGAAGTCTGAGAGTCTAAGAAGGTAATGATCAACGTGGTTCCAAGAGGGCGCAGCTTGGTAAGGGTCTTTCGGATGCGCCCCACCAAGATTGTGTGTGTCGGCATGTGGTCAAAGGTCAGATCCCCCTCTCCCGCCGGAGCGAGGGTAGTCCAGAAGGGGTGTCCCCTTCTGGGAGGGTTCTAGGGCTCTGCCCTAGTAGGGGCGAGGTGACCTCGCCCCTACTTTCGCTTAAACCCCCAGCATGGGTTCCAAGGGGGCGCAGCCTCCTTGGCAGGGGTCTGGGGATGTGCCCCAGAGTATAAAAAGCCTGCAGGGCTACCTTAAACCCCCCGTGGGGGTTTGGGGGAGATATTCAATGCTCTCTTGAAGAATTGTTCTTAGAGGGTTCTTCTCGTGTATACCATTGGGACGGCTGGGCACGTTGATCACGGCAAGTCTGCGCTGGTTAAAGCGCTGACGGGCATCGATCCGGATAGGCTCCGTGAGGAGAAGGAACGGGGCATGACCATAGACCTGGGGTTCGCCTGGTTGCGCTTACCCAGCGGGCGCGAGATCAGCATTGTGGACGTGCCGGGACACGAGCGCTTTGTAAAGAATATGTTGGCCGGTGTGGGGGGTATTGACCTGGCCCTACTTGTTGTGGCCGCTGACGAGGGAGTCATGCCCCAGACGCGGGAGCATCTGGCTATATTGGATCTGCTGCGCATTAAACGTGGGCTGGTAGCTATCACCAAGGTGGATCTGGTTGATGAGGAATGGTTATCCCTCGTTACAGCTGATGTCGAGGATGTATTGAAGGGGACCGTCTTGGCTGAGGCCCCGATCGTGACCGTTTCAGCTAAAACAAGGGAAGGGTTGAGCCAACTGTTGGCGACGTTGGATGACCTGTTGGCTGATACACCCCCTAAGCGAGATATTGGTCGTCCTCGTTTAGCGGTAGATCGTGTTTTCACCATCACCGGCTTTGGTACCGTGGTTACGGGCACCTTGATTGATGGGCGCTTCCAGGTGGGACAGGGGGTTGAGATTCAACCGGCTGGGCGTCAGGCGCGCATACGAGGATTACAAACCCACAAACAGCGGGTAGAAGTGGCTATGCCAGGCAATCGGGTGGCGATCAACCTGGCGGTGCTGTCTACATCTGATTTGCAGCGAGGTGATATTGTGACTATCCCCGGTTGGTTGCAACCAACGCAGGCGATTGACGTCGGCCTCAGGTTGCTACCCGATGCCCGCCGCCCATTGCCCCACAACACCTTGGTCGCTATGCACACCGGTTCGGCCGAGGTGATGGCCAAGGTGCTGTTGCTGGATCGGGAGGAACTGAAGCCGGGGGAGACGTCTTGGGCTCAATTACGGCTGGCGGCGCCTGTGGCGGTGGTACGGGGCGATCTTTTTGTGTTACGCACCCCCAATGAGACTATTGGTGGAGGCGAGATCGTCGAACCGCACGCCAAACGCCATAAACGTTTCCAATCCGAGGTGCTGCGCTCCCTTAGCCTTTTGACCAGGGGTTCGGTGCAGGATCTTGTTCAGCAATCTCTGGAGGGACGTTTCCCCTTAGAATTAGACCAAGTGGTGCAGCGCTCTGGGCTGCCGCGTGAGCAATGCTTGGCTATCCTCCAGGAATTAGTCCAGTCTGGTCAGGTCATTCCCCTTGATAGCTATTTCCTTACAGAGAATAGTTGGCGGGTTCTGGCGGAGAGGGTGGAGGCCATTTTGGGCAGCTATCATCAACAACACCCCCTTCGTCTCGGTATGCCAAAGGAAGAGGTGAGGAGCCGCCTGGCTCTACCAAGCCGTGCTTTTAATGAGACGGTCGCTCGGCTAGCTCGTGAGGGGCGCCTCGTGGAAACAGATTCTAAGTTGCGGCTGGTGGAACATCTCCCCCAGTTTACCACAGAGCAGCAAGAGAAGGTGAAGCAACTGCTGGTACTTCTGGCGGAGCATCCTCATGCGCCACCATCTCGCCAGGAGTTGGAACAGCAGCTCTCTCTGGAAGCGGAGGTGATCGACAGTCTTATCGAGCAAGGGAAATTGGTCAAGGTGAGCGATAGTCTGGTCTTTTTGCCCTCCGCTTTGGAGAAGATGAAAGCTGAGATCGTCAACTATATATCCAATAGGGGAAGCGTTACTGTAGCGGAGGTACGTGACATGTTTAAGACTAGCCGCAAGTACGCTCTGGCCATAATGGAGTTCCTGGATGAACAGAAGGTTACCCGTCGGGTGGGTGACGAACGCCTCCTTCGCTAGGTTGACATTCGATAACCAGGGTCGGTATTCTGGTGGACAAGCAAACGGTGTAGCGCCACTTTGCAGAGGGGTCAATGGCTAGGTATAAAGTTAATCTGACTAAGGGGTTACTTTTCGGGGCGATGCTGGGCGCCTTCTGGGTAGCCAGCAGACGTTATAGCGACTACGTCCCCCGCCTGATAAATTGGGAGCGGGTGAGACGCCTGGCCGTGCGTATTGCCCTGCAAAAGGGTGGAGGGCTGCCACTCTCCCGAACCGAGCTGTCCCAGCGTTACGGGGCGCTGGTCCACTACAGTGCAGAGCTTATTGCGCGTTATACGGGTCAGAAACTGCCCCAGCCTTTAGAATCAGTTTTTGTCTTCGATCGGATCGACTGGATCGATGCCAACCTGGCCAATTTCAAGCTACTCTTTGAACCGTTAGAACGAGTAAACTGGGAGGCGCTTCGGAGCGCCACCATCGGATCGCGCCTGTTTGGTGGCCTGAGTCAGGTGGTCCTCAGCGCTCAATTGGGCGCCCTGATGGGCTATCTGTCGCAGCGAGTGCTGGGTCAATATGACCTCTCTTTACTCGGTAAGGAGCCCTTAACCGCTGGTCAGCTCTATTTTGTGGAGCCTAATATCCTTGATTTGGAGCGGCATCTTGGTTTGAGTGGTGAGGATTTACGCCTGTGGATTGGCTTACACGAGACCACTCATGCTTACGAGTTCGAAGCGCACCCCTGGTTACGGGATTACTGGAACTCTCTATTGAGGCAATATATCGAAAGCATCAGTGCCGAGCTGATGAGGGTGCAGAGTGATGGCCTTCAGTGGCGTCGCCTGGTGGGGCACATTGGATCAGGGCTTTTCCGAAGCAGGTATCTGCTCGAGCTCGTAATGGCTCCTGAACAGCGGCGTCTCTTTCATCAGATACAGGCTTTAATGTGTCTGGTTGAGGGCTTCAGTAATCACGTTATGGATCAGGCGGGCAGAGCCCTTTTGCCGAACTATAAGCTATTGAAGACATACTTTGAGGAAAGGCTCAGGCAGAAAAGCGCGGCGGAGCGTCTTTTTATCAGATTAACGGGCTTAGATGTTAAACTGGAACAGTATGCCCTTGGTGAGCGCTTCGTGGCTGAGGTGGTGCGTCGCCAGGGCATCGAGTTTTTGAATTTGGCCTGGCAATCGCCGGCGACACTTCCCACGCTTGAAGAGGTACATCAGCCACGTCGCTGGATAGATAGGATAAGAAGTCAGATGGTTTAGGGGGTTGCCTTGGGACTCAACGTCAGCGCAGTGAGCAGACAGGTTCGGCAGATGGCCGAGGATATGCGCACCGATGAGGCGGGCCAGGATACGTCTCTTCAGCTCGCCTTAGCCGTCCTTTCCGGGCAAGCGGCAGATCTCTCTAATGTCCAGGCCAAGCTGGCACGAAGCCAAACCGGTTGGTTAGTGGCCCGTCCGGTGGAAAGGATGCAACTGTGCCGCTCCTTGCCGGAAAAGCCAAACGTTTATTCCGTCATCGCTACCGATGGATCGCAGATCGAACCTGACCGCCACGGCCCGGTGCTTTGCTGCTTGATCAATATCGGCACTGCTGTCCTGCGCTATGGTCCTAACCCACGGGCCGAGCTTAGCAGCGATCCCCGGCTGTATTACAAGGATGAAGACCTGTATCTCTCGGCAAAAAACAGACAGATCCTGATGGATGGCAGCATTCTGGGGGTCAAACGTCATGTGGCTGAGTTGGAAAGGCTCGTTGATTTTGCTCAAGTCGACTGCTCGGAGCAGCCCCTCATTGGTTTGCAGGATGGTTCTTTTATTCTCTGGTCCCTTTGGGCCCTTGAGGGGCGCAGTGGATTAGAGCCCTTCCGTATGTCACTCTTGAAGCAGTTTGTCGCTTCCCTTGAGCGGTTAAGAAGCCTGAGCGTACCGATTGCCAGCTACATCAGCCGCCCTCGTGCTACTGATGTAGTTAGCGTCTTGCGGGTAATACTGTGCCCTTATCCCGTCGCTGATTGCGACCAATACTGTGCAGAAAGTTCTCTACAGGCTAAGGAGCCGTGTGCTGGGTTGGCCAAGCTCGCGGACCGGTGGCTTTTCCGTCACCTCCTCTCCGCGAGCGGTGATCGATCGGCTATTTTTATGAGTTCTTCTTCAGTTTCTCTGGATTACTATGCGGCTAACAGGGTCTACTTCTTCTATCTGAATGTTGGACAGGAGATCGCCAGGGTTGAGATACCCGAATGGGTGGCTCTTGATGCGGGGAAGCTGGATCTTGTCCATGGGACCATTTATGATCAATGTCTTCGTGGTGGGGGCTATCCCAGGGCGTTGATTGAAGCCCACGAGAAGGCCGTCATCGGCGCCTCTGACCGTCTCTATTTTCAGGAGATGGTGGATCGGGCGCTCATACATGAGGGTATAAGGCGGCGGGTGTCAGAGAAGGCACGCAGCAAGCGCCTACGGGCCATTTAACTGGTTAGGAGGGGCGAGTGAGCGAGAGGATCGGAGAGGTAATTGAGGCCAGTACTACGGAGTTTGTCGCCCAGAGCTATGAATTACATCAGCCTCCACCTTTCGGTAGCTTTGTGCGGGTGACTGATGCGGCCATCGAGATCTACGGGCTGGTGGCCAATACGAAGACAGGTAGCATCGACCCGGGTCGTCGTCCTATCGCTCGGGGCAAGGATGAGGTTGACGAAGAGGATGTCTATCGCCATAATCCGGAGTTGCCAGAGCTGCTGCGGACTGATTTTACCGTGGTCATCGTTGGCTTCCGTGAGAACGGAGTCATTTATCAATATCTACCCCCACGCCCACCACGCATCCACGGCTTTGTCTATGCCTGTTCACCAGCAGAAGTAAGGATGTTCACCACGGAGCTGACCTTTTTACATACGTTGATTTCCTCTGTGGCCCACGTGGCGGTCGACGAGCTGATCGCCGCCTGTCTCCGCCAAGCCAGTACGGCGCGTGGCAATGATCGTTCCTTCCTGATCAATGCCGGTAAGGAACTGGCTATACTGCTGATGAACGATATCAATCGCTTGAATGCTGTCCTACGGAGGATCAAAGTATGAGTGGGAATCCTTCGCCCGATCAACGGGAGAGGTTAGGTATCGTCGTCGCTGGCTCACTCAGCGAGGGGTTAGAAGCCCGGCTCGATGCTGATTGTTCCGTGGAAGATATGGCTGTTGGCAGATACGTCGTCATTGATGGGGAGAAGCGCAAATTCTTTGGTATGATTACCGATGTGATGCTTGAGGCCAGCAGCCCCCAAATTGCTATGTCTCCTCCCGATGTATCTGATCCTTTCATCGCCGATGTCCTGGCTGGGACCAGCACTTTCGGGGCCCTGAAGATAGCACCGATGCTGACCATCGGACACGACGCCTTCAGCCAGATGATGGGGCCACAACCGGTGAAAACGATACCCAGTCATTTCTCTCAGGTGAAACAGGCCACAGCCGAAGATGTAGCGGCTGTCTTTGGGCAGGAGGATGATAGGCATTTTCACATTGGAACTCCGCTGGATATGGAAACCAAGGTCTGCCTGGATCTCAAGAGGCTAGTCGAACGGAGCAGTGGCGTTTTCGGGAAGTCTGGGACCGGCAAGACCTTCCTCACCCGCTTGTTGCTTACGGGTATAGCCCAAAAGAGGGTGGCGGTAAACCTGGTCTTTGATATGCATAATGAGTATGGCTGGCAAGGGACGATGGAAGGTGGTCGCTATGTCAAGGGGCTGAAGCAGCTCTTTGGGGTGCACGTAGCTATCTTTGCTCTGGATGAAAAATCGGCTCGTGACCGAGGGGTTATGCCAGATTTTGTGGTGGAGATAGGCTACGATCAGATTGAGCCGAATGATGTGCTTATGTTGCGTGAGACCCTCGAGTTGACCGAAGCCCAGATTGAGTCGATCCACCGCCTGGCCCGCATATATGGAGAGAGCAGATGGTTTGAAGCCTTCATCGAGATGGATGGGTCCGAACGCGATGCTTTGGCAAAGGAGGTGGGGCTGAATCCTGGCACACTGCAAGTGTTGCATCGAAAGATGGATACTCGCCTGGCACGCTTGCCATTTCTGAAGAAAAAGGTGATGGATGATTCGGTGCAACGGATTATGGAGTGTTTGGCCAGGGGCGTGCACGTTGTTCTGGAGTTCGGGCGTCACCGGAACCTCGATGCCTATATCCTGGTGGCAAATATTCTAACCCGGCGTATTCATGAGCGTTACGTGGAGCAGAAAGAGCGGGCTATGGGGGAGAAGGAGCTCGAACCGACTCCCCTCGTTATTACCATCGAAGAGGCTCATAAGTTCCTTAACCCCCAGGTAGCGGGACAGACCATCTTCGGCACCATTGCCCGAGAGATGCGCAAATATAATGTCACATTACTAATCGTTGATCAGCGGCCGAGCGGTATTGCTGATGAAGTGATGTCGCAGATTGGAACCCGTGTCACCTATCTCCTGGACGATGATAAAGATATCTCCGCCGTGCTCACGGGGGTATCTGGCGCACAGCTCCTGCGTACCGTTTTGGCTAAACTGGATTCCAGGCAGCAGGCTCTTATCCTGGGGCATGCTGTTCCGATGCCCGTAGTCATCCGGACGCGCGATTATGGCACACCTGAATCATACGCAGAGCTACAGTTTGTGGAAGGGGCGCGTCTGCTGGAGAGGGCCAGACAGGATATTGAGGATCTCTTCGGCAAATAGATCATTCGGTAAATTCGGTAAATTGTTATTTCATAGGGGTCTTCAGCATGGCTGGGGTCGAGGACATAGGAAGGGTTCACTCCAGAGAAGCGCTCAGTCGATACCTGAGTGAAGGCCTTGGCTACCGTGTTACTGACGTCTCTTACCCGCCAAAGCAGCTTGCTATTCCTTCAAAGCCATCTGAGGCCATTCAGTCGGTTCACTTGCTGAGTGACTACGACAAGGCCTTCCAGGTTTATCTACTCGAGACAACCTCTTGGACCCGGACTACGGTTCGCTCTATCCTTGAACCTTTTTACCGTCATCATCCAGCGGGTGACTACCTTTTTATCTTCACCAAGGACTATAGCCAGTTGGCCTTCGTTAGTCCACTCCGCATCCTCAGACCAGAGAAGCCGATGCCCGCCTTGCAGCTGCGAATCCTACCCCTGGAACCAGCTAATGTCTACCACACAGACCTGGAGGTGCTTCACGGCATTGCCCTCACACCTGAGGAGCAGCAACCTGAAATAATACGCCGGAAGCACGAAGAAGCCTTCAGCGTTGAACGAGTCACCAGCGAATTCTTCGAGACCTACGAGCAGATACTTGAGCGGCTCAAGGGGACTCTTGCTGCCCAGCGTAAGGGCAACGATAGTCAAGTGCATGGCTTTGCCCAGCGGCTACTCAACCGGCTGATGTTTCTTTACTTCCTTCAGAGAAAGGGCTGGTTGAAATGGGGCGATGGCACTCCTGACAAGCGCTATATGCGCAATCTGTGGCAAGGGTATTGTGGGGAATCCCCGCATAGAGGATTTTACCGCCTTTGGCTATCATCACTTTTCTTTTATGCCTTTAATAGGCGCACAAGTCTGATGCCGCTGGACCTTCCCGGTGACATCAGGGCCTCTTTCCAGCTAGGGATGCCTTTCTTGAATGGCGGTCTATTTGTCGAGGATGACCTGGACAAGCTCGGATTCGATGTGCCGGATGAGGTGTTCGTAACCCTCTTCGACCGGACCATCGATGGAACTTATCCCGGATTATTGGAGCGATACAATTTCACCATTCAGGAGAGTTTGCCCCTTGAGGTAGAAGTCGCGGTAGACCCGGAGATGCTGGGGCGAGTATACGAGTCCCTAATCAATAAAGAGGACCGGCATCAGGCGGGCATCTTCTATACCCCGAGGATAGAAATCGACTACATGTGCCGCTTATCTCTCATAGAGTATCTACATGAAGCCACCGCCTTGTCCAAGGATACACTTATTCCGCTGGTAATGTCACCGCTGTCTGAAGATGGACGAAGGGAATTGGACGGGCTGGCCAGTCCAGAGGTCAATCGACTCAGGGGGGCTTTGGACTCGGTCAGAGTGGTTGACCCGGCGGTAGGCTCGGGCTCGTTCCTGGTAGGGATGATGAACGTTATGGTTCAACTGTATCGGGCTATAGCCGAGCACCAGGGTCATCCTGAGAATGAGTTTGCCCTCAAGAAGCGCATTATCTCGCAGAATCTCTACGGTGTTGATGTCAAGGATTGGGCGGTACGAGTCTGTGAGTTGCGGCTGTGGCTGTCGCTCATTATTGAGAGCGAAGAGAGCCAGATGGATATCTATAATCAGCCCTTGCTCCCCAATCTCACTTTCAAGGCACGGCAAGGTGATAGTCTGGTGGAGGAGATCGCCGGCATACCTCTATCCCTCAGGGCTGACTACGCTCATATTCCACCAGCGCTTAAACGGCAAATCCAGACCATCGTGGAGAAGAAAGCGGACTACTTCCGTGGTGACCGCTCCGTCAAGAAGCACAACATTGAGTATCTTGAGCACCAGCTCCTGCGCAGCGTCCTGGACGCCAAGGTAAAAGCCATCGACGCTGATATCCGAAAGCTAGAGTCACCCCAAGAACAAGCCTTTCAGGCCGGCCTTGAAGAGATAAGGGGCGGTCTCGATATAACCCAGACTCTTCTTAAGCAGCAGGAAGAGGCCCGTGCTAAGGTTCAGCCTCAAATAGATGCTCTCAGAGGCGAAAAGGGGCGCCTGCAAAAGGTAGCGGCGAGCATTGGCAAAAAGGGGGAGAAGGACTACTTTCTCTGGGATATTGACTTTGCTGAGGTATTCTTAGAGAAGGGCGGTTTTGACATCTGCATTGGTAACCCACCCTATGTGCGCCAGGAAGAGATAGCACCACCTCTAGCCAGAGCTGAGGATTACGACCCAGACAAATGGCGTGAAATTAAGAAGGGCTACAAGGAACGACTTGAGAATGCTGTTAAGGCTCACTGGGGTAAGGCCGTTGCCAGGATAGATAAGAAGAGCGACCTCTACATCTATTTCTATTACCGGGGGCTTAACCTGCTTCGCCCCGGCGGTGTTTTCTGCTTTATCAATTCCAACTCCTGGCTGGATGTTGGCTATGGCGGTTCATTACAGCAGTTTCTGCTGAGGAACATTAACATTCGCCAGATTATAGATAACCAGGCCCGCCGCTCCTTTAAGGAGTCCGATGTTAACACCGTTATTGTGCTCCTCCAGCGCCCCAAAGATGGCCACTGGGAAGCCTTAGAAGGGAACATCTCCAAGTTTACTGCCTACCGGGTTCCCTTTGAGGCGGCGGTTAACGCTGAGAATCTCCTGCTCCAGGAGTGGACAGACAGCATCCAGAGTGTTCCTGAATTTCGAGTCTATCCTATTAGCCAGGAAGACCTGTGGCTGGATGGTCTAGAGACACCTGAAGAAACCGAAACTCCCGCAATGGAGCTAGGGGCTGAGCACGGCAGGTATTCCGGTGGCAAGTGGGGTGGTAAATACCTGCGGGCACCAGACATCTTCTTCACTATTCTGGAAAAAGGCAAGGACAAGCTGGTCAGGCTGGGGGATATCGCTGAGGTGCGCTTTGGCATCAAGACCGGCGCCAACGAATTCTTCTACCTACAGCCTACGGGCAATCCTGCCCCAGCCGGCTTAGTTCATGTCAGGAATGGGGCTGGATGGGAAGGCTTCATTGAAGAGGAATTTCTAAAACCTGTGATTAAAGGCCCGCAAGAGGTTAGGGGCGTTGTAGTCAGACCCGAAGGTCTGAGGTTCAAAGTATTCATGTGTGATAAAGCTAGGACGGCTCTGATAGGCACAAGGACGCTTGAATACGTGAGTTGGGGCGAGAGAGCGGCGATCACTGTGAAACAAGGTAGCTCTAAAGGCGCCATCATCACTGGCTACCAGAACCTGCAGACCCTGGTCGCCAGGGAGCCGTGGTACGATTTGGGAGCGCATGCGTTTCCAGATATAGTCTGGGTAAAGTCCATTAACGATTGCCATAGGCAGGCCAGAATTGAGAGTGAGGTGCTTGTTGACCAGAGGCTATATGAAATACTTTGCCCAGATGCCGACAAGCTCAATGTTGTCCTGAATTCTACCCTAACGATGCTGAGCAAGGAGCTATCAGGCAGGGTCAATCTTGGTGAAGGAGCCCTAGACACAGCCGTATACGAGGCTAAGCGGTTATTGATTTTGCACCCACACCACCTAGCAGAATCCCCAAAGCTAGCTGAGGCGACCTTGAGTTTGGAAAAGCGTGATTCAAAGAGCGTATTCGAGGAGTTTGGCCTACCCAAGCCCAGCAAAGACTACTCCAACATCCACCCTGAGGATGTTTCGCTAAACAAAGTGTTGCCAGACCGGCGTGAGCTGGACAGAGTGGTGTTTGAAGCCCTGGGTTTAACCGAAGGTGAGCAAGTGGAGGTTTATCGGGCAGTGGTCGGGCTAGTGAAGAATAGGCTGGCGAAGGCAAGGAGCGTATGATTGGGGTATAATTTGGGATATAATGGTTAAGGGAGGCGAGATGACCAGATATCGGTTTACTATCTTAGTTGAGCAGGATGAAGACGGGGTTTATATTGCGTCTTGCCCAGCCTTGCAAGGTTGTTATTCCCAGGGCGAAACTTATGAGGAGGCAGTCACTAATCTGAAGGACGCCATCCGCCTTCATATTGAAGCTCGACAGGCCGTGGGGGAAGTCATCCCTCTTGAAGTGGCCGTGGATGAGGTAGAAGTGAGCGCCTAAACTTCGCCCGGCCAAGCCCCAGGAAGTTGTCGCTGTCCTTAAGGAGTTGGGATTCGAGTTAATCTGTCAGAGCGGCGGCCATTCAGTGTGGCGGCACCACGATGGCAGGTGGACGACTGTGCCCATTCATTATGGCAAGGATCTCGCCAAAGGGACAATGCGCAAAATTCTAAAGGATGCTGGTATCACACCGGACGAGTTCGAAAAGTTATTTTGAGATTATGGAAATCCCAGATATTATCGATAACAGCATTGAGGGCAGTAAGCTTTCTGACATACTGAACCGGGTGCTTTCTGCTGACGTATCCGCTGAGTTCGCCACGGCCTATTTTAACCTGGCCGGCTTTGCTCTCCTGAAGGACAATTTGACTAAGGTCAAGCATTTCAGACTCCTCCTTGGGCGAGAGCCGCTGATGGGTGAGCCTCGGCCCAGTATGGGAGCTCTGGTCGGTGAAGACCTTCGCGCTGATACAGAAGACGCTATGGGGCAGCGTGAGACCCCTCATTTGATCAAGGAATTAGTGGACTTCCTAAATCGGGAAATGGTGCAGGTACGTCTTCATACAAAGCAATTTCTACATGCTAAGGCTTACGTTATTGAAGGCCTGCCTTTTGTAGGCACTCTGGCTATACATGGCTCTTCCAATTTTACCAGTGCCGGTCTCACTCGCCAGGGAGAACTCAACTCAGTTCGGAAAGAAGCATCCGCGGTCAGGGGGATAAAGGACTGGTTTGACCGCTACTGGACAAACTCTGACGATTTCAAAGGGAAGCTTATTGAACTTCTTTCTGATTTCACGATCAAGTATACCCCGTTCGACATTTATATGAAGGCTCTCTACGAATACTTCAAGGACAAGTTCCAGATGGAGGTTAAGGTTGACGGCCCAAGCCCTATTTTCCTGGCCGACTTCCAGAGGGATGGCTATCTGGCGGCCAAGGACATACTTGAAACCTATGGTGGGGTGATGCTGGCCGACTCTGTCGGGCTGGGGAAGACCTACCTGGGCTTGAAACTGCTGGACGATTATGCCTACCGCTTGCGCCAGAAGGCATTGGTCGTCTGCCCGGCTCAACTCAGGGACCTCTTGTGGGAGCCCAAACTCAGGGACTTGGCTATTCGGGCAGACATCGTTTCTCAAGAGGAGTTGGGGCGCAATACCTTCGACATCCAAAAATTTCTGGAGTACGATGTTATCGTAGTGGATGAATCGCATAACTTCCGCAATTCAATCGCTAACCGCTATGACAACCTTAGCCGGCTCCTAACCCTTAGCAAGCCAAAGAAGCTCATCCTTTTAACCGCCACGCCAGTTAACAACTCTATATTCGACCTATTCAACCAGGTTCAACTTATCACCCGCGGCCACGATGATTTCTTTTCCTCGATGGGCATACGGAGCCTGTGGGGCTACTTTCTCCAAGTGGAAGCTAACAAGGATCATCTCTACGACTTACTCGAAGAGATTACAGTGCGACGAAGCCGCCACTACATCCGCAAGAACTATCCCCAAGCTATCATCGACGGGAAGCCGGTACGCTTCCCCGGCCGTGGCCTTCACACCGTCCGCTATAGTCTTGAGCAAACCTACGCTGGCCTCTATCAGGAGATCGCTGATACCATCGAAAACCTCAATTTGGCTAGCTACAGCCTCGATGCCTATCGGAGACAGGTGCGCCAAGGGCAGCTCGCCCTGTGGGAGACCTTGAAGGAACGCCTTCTTGGGCAGGGATGGGAGCCAAAAGAGGCTGAAGACTTCACCATGCGTCTGGGGAGGCAGCTCAGTTTGGTGCATATCCTGAAGACCCTTTACCTGAAGCGATTGGAGTCGAGTGTTGAGGCCCTACGCATCAGTCTGGACCGACAAAAGAGGTTCCAGGAAAAGTTCCTCGAGATGCTTAGAAATGGCCGGTTGCTCGACGCCGCAACCTACCGGCGAATCTTCGTTTGGAATGGCAGTGATGATGAATCTACGGATGAGGGTGAGATCGAAGAGTTGCTTACAGCCCTTCCGGAGGTGGACCCAGCGGGGTTTGACCTAGAGGCTATCGAGAGGGCTGTTGAGCAAGATGTGGGCGCGCTTAGTCAAGTCCTCGACCGCTTCCCAGAGCCGGTGGCTAAGCACGATGATAAGCTGCGCAGTCTTAAAGAGCAGTTGCTGGAACTAAGAGACAAAAAACTGGTGATCTTCACCTACTTTAGGGACACGGCCCGTTATCTTTACTGTGAGCTTCAGGCAGATGAGGATTTCCAGGCGAAGCTCCGACGCCGCATGAGCATAGTTGATGGTGGTGTGGACGCCAGAGAGCGAACCGACAGGGTGATACGGTTTTCGCCGATAGCGAATGAGCGCCGCTATTTGAAGGGTACTAACCGTGAAATCGACCTGCTCATCAGTACGGATGTTCTCAGCGAGGGGCAGAACCTACAAGATGCAGACACAGTCATCAATTATGACCTTCATTGGAACCCCGTCCGGATGATCCAACGAGCAGGGAGAATTGATCGCATCGGCTCCGAATGGGACATGGTGCACATCTTCAACTTCTTCCCGGAGGACAATCTCGAGGCGTTGCTTAAGCTGGTTGAGCGACTATATGAGAAGCTCGATGCCATAAAGAGAAGCGTAGGCCTGGACGCCAGCACCCTGGGGGAGGCCGTGGACCCCAAGGAGTTCAACGCTATCCGTCGTATAGAGGCCCAGGACCTAACTATCCTCGATGAGCTAGAAGAAGCTTCTGAGCTTACCACGGGCGAGTTTGTCAAACAGGAACTCCTTGATTTCCTGAAGAAGATAGGGGAGGAGAGGCTCCGGCGCATACCCCTGGGCGTTGGAAGCGGCATGAGAAGGGAAGGACAACGTGGCCTCTTTGTCTACCTAAAGGGGGGTGACCGCCATTTTTGGTGCTACTATGACTCAGCCACGGAGAAAATAACCGAGCGGAAGCTTGATATCGTCCATCTCATCCGCTGTAACCAGGTCACACCGCGGGCTGAACCCGAATTCGATGTTTATGAAATCATTGACAGGGTCAAGGATCGCATTGTAAATCGCTTCAAACAGCTCCAGACTAGCCCGCTTACCTTCAAAGCACCCCAGAACCAAATCGTCAACCTGCTTCAAACCGTGAGGGGCCAATATGAGGTGGCCGATCTCCTAGCCTATTACGCAACGCCTCTCCCCAATACCTTGTTACGCCCTCTGCGCAAAATGTGGGATGAGTATCGTCGAAACGGAAACGTTGCGGATCTAACATCGCATCTGACGGCCTTTGCCCAAGACAATCCTGTAGCTCCTGTTGCTCCGCCAATTGTCGGCCCCGGCGAGGGGGTCCAGAAAGAGGATTTGAAGCTGGTATGCTGGCTGGCAGTGACTTGAGAGCACGGGTACTGCCCCTTGTCACGGCTAGTTAAACATTCCGCCTAGCGATGTAGTCCAAGTTCCTGGCGCACTCTGAGAAAGCGGATCAGGTTACTTCTAGTGATCATCCCCACGAGTTGTCCTTGATAGACCACTGGTGCTTGGTTCAAGTCGTGTCCATCGAGGGTGGCCAGGACTCGACCAACATCGTCCAGGGGGCTCACCGTGCGCAGGTCTTCTGCTTTAGTCATCGCCTCTCGGACTGTTCTGGTCAGCCACTGTTCCTGGGGTACATGCTTAACATCGCTCAGCGTGATCATACCTATGAGATGTGTTCTCTCGACCACAGGCAAGGCACGAAGGCCACGCTGGAGGATGTAGTGGTTTACCAGCTCATCGAGAGTGATGTCAGGTTCGACCGTCGTGAAGTCGCGGATCATCATATCGCGGACCGTGATCCCCTTGAGGGTCTCTTGAATCATAGTCTGGCGGTAGCTCATTTCTGCTGCATTATTGAGGAACCAGCCGATGAACATTAACCACAAGCCATTCAGCCAACCCCCGGCCAGGTTAATTGCTAGCGAGCCCAAGCTGAAGCTTAAGCTCATTCCGAAGGCCATCATTAGTCCGCTGAAGACGAAAGCATAGCCGATTGTTTGTCCCACTGCGGTGGCGATGCGGGTGGCTCTGATTAAGTTCTTAGTAATGGCCCAGATAAGGGCGCGCAGGACGCGCCCGCCATCCAGGGGAAAACCAGGGATCAGGTTGAATACGGCCAGCATGAGATTAATGGTGCAGAGATACAGGCTGATAGCGGCTGCCTCTTCGCTAAGGCTTTTGGTGAGTACCCACGTCATCCAAAACAGTGCGGCGAGGGCCGTGCTGGATGCTGGACCAACTATAGCGACCAATAACTCATCCGCTGGTTTCTCTGCCTCCTTGGTGATGCTGGCTACGCCTCCGAAGATGAACAAGGTGATGCTCCTTACGGGAAGTCCTTTAGAAATGGCTACCAGGGAATGAGCCAGCTCGTGAACTAGGACGGAGGCGAAGAGCAATAGGCTGCTCAGGGAGCCGATCATCCAATACATGGGGATGGACCAATTGGGGTACTCTTGAGGGAAGTAGGATCCAGCCAGGGACATTGTGACGAGTCCGAAGACGATCAACCAGGTATAGTGCACTCCGATGGCTATGCCCTTCAGACTGCCAAGGTGGATGGAGCTTTCCATTGAGAGTTTAATCTCCTCTATTCAGTGGGGTGGTATGAAGCGTGTAATCTCTTCGCTGCGGCTGAGTGACGTATCTTACGCAGGGCCTCGACTTCCATCTGGCGGACCCTCTCTCGGCTAAGCCCAAATGCCTGGCCGATCTCTTCCAACGTTCGTTGTTTTCCATCATCGAGCCCAAATCTCAATCGCAACACCTTTCGTTCACGAGGGGTGAGATCTTCTAGAACCTCGTCGATCTCCGCACGAATGAGGTATTGAGAGGCGAGCTCCTCTGGACTGGACATGACCTCATCTCTGAGTACATCGCCCAATCTACTCTCCTCATCCTCACCCACCGGTGTCTCGAGGGAGATAGGCTTCTGGGCGGCGGCTAGGGCTTCGCGCAGCCTAGCGGGGTCCATATCCATAGCCTTGGCCACCTCCTCAAGGCTAGGGTCGCGGCCCAAAGTCTGCAGCAGCTGACGGTAGGTACGAATAAAGCGGTTAATCGTCTCTCCAATGTGCACTGGAAGACGGATGGTTCTGGCTTGATCGGCGATGGCTCGAGTGATCGCTTGGCGAATCCACCACGTAGCGTAGGTAGAGAATTTGTAACCCTTACGCCAGTTAAACTTCTGCGCAGCACGAATAAGGCCGATATTACCTTCCTGAATCAAATCGGAGAGACCGAGCCCCCGACCAGTATATTTCTTGGCGATGCTGACCACAAGGCGCAGGTTTGTCCGCACCAGCCGTTCGCATGCGCTGATATCGCCTTTTTCAATTCGTTGGGCCAGGGTGATCTCTTCTTCGGGACTCAACAGAGGGATTCGGCCGATCTCTCTGAGATACATTCTTATCGGATCTGGGCCAGCCCCCTCCTCCCGATCTGGCGGAGAAGGCTCCCTGGAGCGATCCTTTGGCTGGGCACGCTGTTGCTCTAGGGCTATTGAATCAGTGATCGCCTGCTTATCGTCCTCGATCATTTGAGACCCCTACCCGATCTAGCAAAGACTGAGCGTACGCGCTCGATCCAGTTGTTTCGCCGTTCGCCTGAGACCATAACTTTTACCAGCTGGGTTAGGCAAGGTTCTCCTCTCCCAGGTCCCAGGCTATCCAGCAAGACTCACAAAGCTCCAATTGTTCGGATAAAGTCCCATTAAGAACACCTGCGGGGATGAGGTGCGTTTTTTCTCTGGCCACTGGGTTTCCACAGTGGGAACATAAGATATATTCTCTACTCGTGACCTCTCTCCCTGGGATAAGGATATCTTCTTCCACATCAATTCCTTCCATCAGCATTCAAAACAGGGTTTATACTGGTGAGGCCATTATAGCAGAAATCATTTAATTTCTATATCTATCTTTGATAGTAAAGAAGCGGCGTGCTGAGAGGCAATGCCTCTCAGCACGCCGCTGGATATTCCGATCCCTCGAACTGGTGCGCTGATCAGCTGGTATGGAAACAATGCTCCTTAAGAGGTTTATACGGCGCAAGCGTAATAGTTTAGACCGGTGAACCGCATAGCCTTCTCCAACATCTCTGTAGAAAGCTTGTTAGCTTCCTCAACCAGCTTTTCCTCGTCAACATTGACCAGATGGCTGTCCCTAACGACGATCTCTCCATTCACGATGGTCGTGTCGACGATGTGAGAGTCTCCGGAGAATACGATGGCCGCTAGAGGATCGCTGAGTGCTCCAGCATAGCCCAGCACATTGAGGTTGATCAGCGCCATATCGGCGGCCTTGCCCACTTCCAAACGGCCAATATCGTCTCGCCCGAGGATGGCTGCCCCACCAATCGTACCCATCTCCATTACCTTCTCCGCCGACATTGAGCCGACGCCGCTGGTGAGGCGATGCAGCAGCAAACAGGTGCGGAGTTCCCCCAGCATATCTGAGGTATCGTTGCTGGCACTTCCATCCACAGCTAGCCCCACGTCGACCCCCAACTCGAGCATGCGCGGGATGGGTGCTGCCCCGGAAGCCAGGCGCATGTTAGATGTCGGACAATGAGCCACCTTTGAACCGGTAGCGGCCAGCTTGCGGCACTCCTCCTCGTTCAGGTGAACGGCATGGGCATACCAAACATCAGGTCCCACCCATTCCACCGATTCCATGTAGGCCAGAGGGCGCAGCCCAAATCGCTCAAGACAGTATCTCTCTTCGTCCTTGGTCTCGGCCAGGTGTGTATGCAGCCTTACGCCCTTTCGGCGGGCGAAGCGGGCCGTCTCCACCAAAGATTCTCTGGAGACCGAGAAGGGAGAGCAGGGAGCGAGAGAGATGCGCAACATGGAAAGGGGTCTCGGGTCATGGTGCTTGTTTATTAGCCGTTCCGAATCCTGCAGAATCTCCTCCTCGCTTTGCACAACATCATCAGGTGGCAGCCCACCCTTGCTCACGCCCAGCGACATGCTCCCCCGGCAGGGTTCAAAGCGTACGCCAAGCTTCGCTGCGGCCTCGATTTGCATATCGATCAGGTTGCCGGGAATATCGCGCGGAAAAACGTAGAAGAGGTCTGTCGTCGTAGTGCAACCTGTTTTCAGCAGCTCGCCAACGGCCACCTGGGTGCTGACATACACGGCCTCCGGCGTGATATTACGCCAAACCTCGTAAAGATGCTTCAGCCAGGGAAAAAGCTCCTCATCCTGCATCAAGGGGATGTTGCGTTGCAGTGTTTGATACATATGATGATGGGTATTGACCAAGCCAGGGATAACCAGCTTATTCCTGGCGTCGATGACCTCATCAGCCTTACGGCTTAGACCTACCCCAATCTCAATGATCCGATTTCCCTCAATGTAGATGTCGCCGTTGGAGTATCGTTGTCTAGAAGTGTTCATCGTGACTATCGTATGCGCATTTTTGATGAGCTTCGTCTTGCTCCTCATCTAGAAGATCCTCCTTAACTTAATTTTCAGGGGGACAATCTCGTCGTCTAACCACCCTCCTGAGCGTCAAGATTATAGCATCCCTTGGGGAATAGGCGGTATTTTTTGAGCCTTAAGCGATCCCAAATCGGCTACCACGTCGCTATCTCGTGTACACCGTCTCGGATCATTTCGATAAGGCATTTCAATAGCTTCTCCCCCTTCTCGCTAGTCGCTTTGGTTGGTTCTCCCAGGATGCCTGTCTCAGAAACATCCGCTGAGGACCAGCCATAGCAGATGGGCCCCACAAGGGTAACCTTCTTCTTGTCGGCAAACTTTGTGGGGGTGGAGTCTTGCATCGAATCGTAGCGGACCAGTTCTGGATTGATCTTCATCATTATCGAGGTTTCAATCTCCCCGGCGTGAATGTCAATATCGCAGCGGGACTCCTGAGTTATTGGGGGGATTGGGCTGGAAGCCAGCAATCTCCAAACGTCAATAACGAAGATGTGTAGGCCATACCGGCGGCGCAGATCGTAACTGACGGCTTTTAGGATATCGGTGTTCCCACCATGAGCGTTCAACAACACTATCTTCTTAAATCCATGGGCGGCAAGGCTGGAGCAGAGATCCTCCATTACCTTCAGTAAGGTTCCAGGCCGGAGCGAGATAGTGCCAGGGAAATCCATGTGTTCGGGACTCTGCCCGATTGGGATGGTGGGGAGAACAATGAAGGACAACTCCTTGTCTAGGTTCTCGCATATTCCTTCAACGATAGCATTGGCCAACATCGTATCAGTACCCAGGGGCAGATGGTGGCCATGTTGTTCGAGCGACCCAATAGGGATGAAAGCGATGGTCGCCGCTTTATCCATTGCAGCAATCTCTTTCCAGGTGAGCTCAGAGAGAAGCCTTCTCTTGGCCATCTTTTGTTCCTCCATAATTGATAGAACAATACGATCGCGTTCTATCCAACACACTGGTTGGGCCGGGTGAGCGCAAGGCCGCATTGGGCTGTACAGGTATAGCGCCATTTTGGCATGGAGGCGCAGGCGTCTGCCCCAATGCTCCCTGTCGATCCTGTGCCTATTTGACGTTTTTGTCTAGAGACCGGCGTAGCCGGCGAGGCGCAGATAAATGGCCACAACTATCAAGAGGACAAACAGCAATATGGCCACTGTGTCCTCCCTTTTCCAGACTATCTCATAAAGGGAGGTGCGGTTGGTCGCCTGGGCAAAGCCCCGACACTCTAACACCATCTCCAGCTGCTCGGAGTTACGGAAGGCACCCAGGATCACCGGCACGGCCAGAGGGGCGTAGGCGGTCACCTTCTTGACCAAACCGGCCTTCTCTACCTCCAGGCCACGCAGCTTTTGGGCGTTTAAGATAGTGTTGGTCTGAGCCAGGAGCACGGGAATGAAGCGAAAGGTAGTAAGGACGATATAGGCGATGCGCCACGGAACCCCCATCGATTCCAGGGCCAACGTTAGGTCTTGCACCTGTGTGGTCATCGTGATCAACGGCATTATCGTGAGAACAGCGCCCAATCGGAAGCCGAGGCTGATGCCGAAGATAACCCCTTCCCGCACGAGTATGCCTCCTCGGTGTGGGTCCCACGATTCACCAATGATGCGCGCGATGGGCCCTACCCGCGACCACGAGGGGAAGAGATCGATCAGAACAGTGCGCTGCGCTCCTTGCCAAAAGAGTCCTTGTATCAGGACAATAAAGATCATGAAGGCTATTAGGGCGATGAATAGATTGCGAACGAAATCCATCGGCGCCTTTATCCAGATCCAGATGGCCAGGACGGCCAGGAATAAACCGAGCAACAGGAATGCGTTATCGAACAGGAAGGCCAGGATCAGGACAACCGCGGCCATAGCCAGCTTCGTCCGAGGGTCCAGACGATGCACCGCCGTATTACCGGGAACATATTGCACTAATACAGGCATGTAGTGAACCTCCCAATATAATGTGTTGATCTGTCTGCGAACAAGAACCAGGGCCTCTCTATCTGGCCCTCGGTATGGATTCTACACTGTCCTCGCTTTATTGGTGACCCCCTCCCTGGCTGTGCAATTGATTCAGCGCCGCTACCATCTGAGGGACAGTCAAAATATTCTTCGGAAAGGTGGGATAGATGCTATTCAACAAGCTGGCCAACCTGGTTACTTGTGGTGGCTCGATATAGCTCCGGTGCAACGTCTCTGCATCCAGGAAGACATTAGATACCTCTCCTTCAGCGAGAATCTCTCCCTCGTAGAGGACGACCACATATTTACAGAATTCGGTAACTAAACGCATATTGTGGGTGATAATGATAATCGTCTTCCCCTGCCTGTGCAGGCTGGCGCAGGTCTCCAGAATCTCATAACTGCCCCGCAGGTCCTGTCCGGTCGTGGGTTCGTCCAGGATAATGGTATTTGGCCCCATAGCCAAGATTGAGCCTATAGCTACCTTTTGGCGATCTCCCCAGCTAAGCGAAAGGGGATGGCGTTTACGCAAATGGAGGATGCCCAGTTCCTCCAGGCTCTTCTCTACGGCCTCCTTAATCCTTTCTGGGGGGTAGTCCAGATTATTGGGTCCGTAGGCCACCTCACTCTCCACTGTATCAGAAAATATCTGGTCATCGGCATTCTGGAATACGTAGCCTACTTGCTTGGCCAGGTCCACGATGGCGGCCTTCTTCGTATCGATGCCGTTAACTACGACCTGTCCACTTGTCGGTCTTAGCAGTCCCACGAAATGCTTGGCCAGAGTCGTCTTGCCCGAACCATTTTGGCCGATGAAAGCGAAGAAGTCATTCTCTCGTATCTGTAGACTTACGTTTTTGAGGGCTTGAAAGCCGTTAGGGTAGGTATACGAAAGGTTTCTTACATCTATAGTAACCGGCCGTTCGGTCATTTCCGTCCGCATCGTTATCTTAACCTCCTATGATTGACGCCAGATGCTGGCACATCGTTTGCTCATCGATGGGGAAGGGCGAGAACTCTCGTTGCCATTCCCTCCCCAGTATGGTGGCTAGTTCAGCTACCTGTGGTGTAGGGATGCCCCGTTCTTTCAGATCATCGACGTATCTGAACACTTCGGCCGGCGTACCTTCCATAATCTTTTTGCCCTGATCAAGGATGATGAGGCGATGGGCATATTGAGCCAAAAGATCAGCCTTATGTTCCATAATTAGGATGGTGATACCCTCTTCTTCGTTGATGCTCTTTAGTGCTTGAAAGACCATATCTGAACCGATCGGGTCTAACTGTGAAGTAGGCTCATCCAGGACGATCAGTTTCGGTTCCAGGGCCAAAGCAGTGGCAATGCATACAGCCTGTTTCTGTCCACCGGAGAGCTGGTCAGGGGTATGTTTTTCATAACCCTCCAGCCTGACCGTTTTTAAGGCCTGGCTGATGCGGCGACGGATCTCCTCACGAGGGACGCCGCGGTTCTCCAGGGGAAAAGCAACCTCCAGTTCTACATTGATTGATATGAGTTGCAAATCTGGTTGCTGGAACAGGATACCTACCCCGCGACCAATTATATCTGCTACCGAGGCTTCCTTAGTATTGAGCCCAAAGACGAGAATATCACCAGTAAGGCGGGCATCGGTATGATGGGGAATAATACCAACGGTGGACAAGGCTAAGGTGCTTTTCCCGGCCCCATTTGACCCCATAACGCCTACGAACTCGCCTTGTCGTACCGTGAAGGAAACATCGTCGAGGGCCAGGGTTGACGTAGTATTACCCTGATAAGTAACGCTGAGGTTCCTCACTTCTAAAGCTATTTGCTCTTCGACCATCAGTTCTCCTTAAAATTTATTCACTCTCTCCAAAAGTTAAGGCTTCTGAATAGGCATAGCGAAGACCAGGGTCACAAGGGGCATGCCCCTTGTGACCCTGGTCTTCAAGGATAGTTACCAGATACCCTGCGCGGGCCTTCTGGCCCCCATCTGACGCAATCCAGTGATAACGCCCAGTCCGACGACCATCGCTACCAGGTCGAGCACCGCCCGCTCACCCGGTGTGATGATGAAGATCAAGGCGTTCAGTACATCCTGCGGCAGACGGAAGAGATAGATGTCTCCCACCGTAGCGCTGATAAAGTGCCCTGACTGCGAGCCGATCCAGGAGATGTAGCCCACTGCTACAGCGATGCCCAGTCTGTTCTCCGACTGCAATAGGCGCAGGGCCTTCTCGTTCAGCGCCGGGAAGAGCAGCAGGACAGCCGGCACGAAGTAGCGCCATGGGTACAGATACACCTTTGGGTCAGGGTAGTGCAGAATCATGGCATAAGAGATGACCCACCACAGCCCCCCAGCGAACATTATTGCTGCAGCTACGTAATATTGCCGAATGACGATGAGCCCGGCGACGATGGCCGGAAGGGTCACAACGGCGATGGTGAACGGTCCGAGGAAAGCTGTGTGAGGGGCGATCATGATGCCAATCACGCTACCGATGAGGACAGCTAGACCCCCTGCCCACGGCCCAAGCAGAATACCAACCAGGCTATCGATGGCCAGGCTTAAGGGGAAGCTTAAGCCGGGGCCAAGTACGACTGAGAAAGGAATCAACTGGAAGGCCGCTGTCACCGCGGCTAACAGGGCGATATAGGAAACCGGAGCGCCGAAGATCCCAGCCCTTCTTGCTTCTGCCATTTTAAGCACCTCCCGTCCTCGGCCTGGCAGCCAAGGCCACAAGTACTAAGGCTATTCCACAGATAGCGAACATGGCGATAGCGCTCCACAGAGGGAGGGTGATGTCCATTACGCCTATGGGGATGGTGGTCATCGGAAAACTAACCTTCCCGCCGGGCATCCCCACCTGAGGAGCCAACTCGCCTGCCTTAAGCGGACCCCCAATCGCCTGGGGGGCGATCAGGTAGACCAAGGCGATGATGATAAGGATCACACCAATGATTAACGATACAAGTCTACCGGTTGTCATCACGCCTCCACTCCTTTCTCTTCTTTGGCGAAGATGATGTAGAGCACCAGAGCTACCAACAAGAGGAAGTCGTACATTGCAATACCTCCTTACTTTGGGAATATTCCCCAGCTAACATGCGACAGCACTAAGGTCGATCCGCAGCCTTCCTGGCCAGGGAACTTTGGCTTGTCAACCTCCTTTCTTGTCGCCTTGTGGCTGCCCCTGGCTGGCCCACCTGCCCGGGGCAGCCTTTACCTTCTAAATCGCAAAGGGAATCTCGTAGACATTGAAACCAGGGTGTGGTGGGCCGAACAGATAATCGTTGATGTTGGAGATGGCCATCTCCACCCCATTCACCTTGATGTTGCGGAGGGTGGGACGCCCATCACGTCCCTTTATGGATATGATTCTACCGTCTACCATCACCATGGCCACACCGGGGGTGTCACCAGCCTGTATCGCTTCCAGGGCATCTTTCCCCACTGACCCAGGTGGGCAGTCGATGGCCAGCAGGTCTGCCTCCCGTCCAACCTCTACCTTACCCCTGTTCAAGTGATAAAGATCAGCCGTGTTGCCGGTAGCCATAGCGATAACCTTATCGGCCGGGATTTCATCGAGGGACGAGATGAAGACGATCGTCCTGGTGATGGCATTGGGGATCGCTCCTTGACCAGTGGGACAATCGGTGCCAAGGACGATGCGGTGCAGCTCTCCTCTCTCCTGGCACCTCTTCACGATTCTATGCATCATCTTGTGGTTGCCGTTGTGAATCATCTCCAGGGGAATCTCGGTCTCATCGATCAACCTTCGCGTCAACTCCCACGGCGCAGCTGTTGAGCCCCCATTGGCGTGAGCGATCTTGTCCGGGCCAACCTCGATGATCTCCTCCGCCGAAACCGTCGATGAGCCGGGTATTGAGCGGGCTCCGAAGTGCATGGAGACGATCATCTCGTACTTCTTGGCCCATTGCACCATCGGCTTGACGTCCTCCGGTCTCCACAAACCACCGCCGCCGATCTCGGCGACCAGCCAGACACCAGCCTCGGCCATCTCCTTGAAATCCTCCTCGGTCAAACCGTTCACCAGAACGACGGCCCCACCGTGCATTTTCAACGCTCCACCCGGCCGGTAGCGATCGAAGACTCTCCTGGCCAGTATGGCCGTCGCCTTGACCCCCACCGCATCATCGAAGAAGCGAGGGAAACCGGGACCCTGTTCTCCCTCAGAGATGATGGTCGTGGTTCCTAGCCAAAGGGCGTTCTCCATCCAGCCGATTTCGTTCTGCATCGGAGCCCAGTCGTCCAGGGTATTGTGGACGTGAGCGTCGATAAGGCCCGGACAGATGGTCATCCCGTTGACATCGATGACCCTATCAGCGTTTCGAACATCTATATCCCGTTCTGTACCGATCTTTTCGATTACCCCATCCTTGATCAGAATGGTCGTCGCTTCGGAAAGACTGTTCAAGACGTCTCCGGTGACCAGTTTGCCTATGTTAGTCACCACTACATAGCCCATAATTTGGGGAGCCTCCTCAAAGTAGATTTAGGAACTTCCTCAAAGCGATCAATAAAAAAGCCTGCACCTTATCAGAAGGTAGCAGGCGTATTAGTGACGAATATGCTGGCCGACTCATCACCGACGTTCTCCCAGTAGTGCGAGAGGAGAGAGCGGTAGTAGATTATATCTCCCTCCTCTAAATCATAATACCGCTTATCGTTGAGCCAGATACGCACCGAACCGGATAGGACGAAAGTAAACTCCTCGCCCGGATGGGAACCAGCCTTCCCAGAGTTAGAATGAGGTGGTAGATCGATGATCGCCGCCTCCAGGTCCAACTTATCCTTGACAAACAACAGGGTCTCCGTGGCGTGGCCATCACAAGAGTACACTCTGCGCTCGCCTTTTCGCACTATGCTTACGTCCAAATCCTCGCTACCAGCGAAGAAGTTGATGATTGGTACATCTAGAGCGATGGCTATATCCTGCAAGTTTGAGAGGTTAAGATTTATCTTTCCATTCTCGATTTGGCTTAGGTACGAGGGAGAGAGTTTGACCCGTTGTCCCAACTGTTGCAGGGTCAGCCCCTTGGCTTTACGCAGAGCCCTGATTTGCTGTCCGATATCCATGTATTCAGCCATAGATTTTACCTATGATGAAATTTAGCCTCATAATTTTGCTATTACTAAATATTTTATACCACACAAAGGGCTATTTGTCAAGTATATTTCGATTGACAATGTGGCTGGTATGGTGTTAGATTAAGCGGGCTAATCCTATCGATCCCCAAAATTCCTCAAAAGGAGCAAAGAAAAGATGTCGCTTTATGCCCTGTTGAACACCCTTGATCGTGCTCATAATGGGCCTGTCTGTACCGTGAAGGATTGGGACGCAAGGGTAATACCCACTAAGGTGTCTGAGAAGCTAAAGAAATATGGCTTGCTTAAGACTTGTGACCGTGACAACCCCATAAACACTGATGACGCCCTGGCTAATGAGTTCTTCAAGGCTGGATTCGAATTGGCTGTTGATGTGGGGATGCTCTGCCAGGAGACGGAAAGGGTAATCAAGATCAGCGAAGAGGAGTTGCGGGAGGGCATTGAATATGCTCCAGCGACGCTTGTTGTGGGACAGGGACTGGACCGCGTCCTGATAAAACACAGGCGTCCCGAGGACGCTACGAAGCCGGTATTCACAGCACCCCTGGGCATCGTTGTCTCCGAGGAGATATGGGTTCCCCTCATGCAGGGCATCGCTCAGCAACGGGAGATCGATATATTTCAGGGAGGATCCTTGGCCACCGTCTGGGGAAGGCCGGTCCTCGGTGGTACCCCCTATGAGACATTAGTAGGTCGGGTAGAGGCCCAAATGAACCGGGAGGCGCTGTGGAGGGCTGGGCGGCCCGGTATGCCCACAACCGCCGTCATCTCCAGCACTACCGTCTTCGGACAACTGGGAGGCTACGGCATACCTGGAGGGTACGATCCAGCCAAGGATATTGCCCTGGTCCTTGCCCCGGCGGAGCTGAAGGTTACCTATGCCTCATTGCATAAGGCTGTCCACGCCCACAGCTGCGGTGGGGTGATCCGGGCAGCTTCACCATCCATGATTGGGGGTTATGCCGGACCCCCGGAGGGGGCGGCCATTGCGGCCATCGCCTATACGATGCTGCAATACGCCGTTTATCACAATCATTATGGCGGGGGCAGCGTCTACGATGTCCGTTATTTGGGTAATTGTGGCCGAGAGGGACAGTGGGCTATCGGCCTAGTCAATCAGGCTCTCAGCCGAAATACTCACCTGCTTACTGATCCAATCACAGAGCAGGTGGCTGGTCCATGTACAGAAATGATCCTCTACGAATCGGCTGTGGGGATGATGAACCTCTCAGTCTCTGGGGCCAGCGGCTCGGTGGGGCCACGGTCGGCCGGTGGCAAGTATGCCGATCACCTCACCCCCCTTGAATCCAAATTCTGTGCTGAGGTATTCAAGGCCTGCGCCGGGATGAAACGTGCGCAGGCTAACGAGATAGCTAAAGTACTGATACCCAAGTATGAGGCCAGGCTCAAAGAGCCACCGAAGGGCCAGAGCTTTAGGGATTGTTATGACCTGAATACCTTGGAGCCAACCACCGAGTGGCTTGATCTTTACTTAAGGGTAAAGAGGGAGCTCAGCGAACTGGGCATACCGCTGACCCATTCATTTTAAGGAGGAGCATTGGATAAGCAGGATATTCTGGATAGGCTAACCAAGGCTATGGTTGAGGGTGATGAGGCGGAGGCACGGCGAGCCTCTGAGGAAGCCATTGTGGCTGGGATAGACCCCCTGGAGGCTGTCAAAGAGGGTGGTGCGAAAGGCATGCAGATAATTGGAGAGAGGTTTCAGAATGGAGAGGCCTTCTTGCCAGAGCTGATTCTGGCTGCCGAGGCGATGAAGGCCAGCCTGGCCGTCCTGGTGCCCAAGATCAGCGCCGAGCGCAAGGGAGAGGTGTCTCTCGGTAGGGTGGTGATTGGCACCGTCTCTGGTGACCTCCATGATATCGGCAAAAACTTGGTTGGCGCAATCCTCTCTGCCCACGGCTTTGAGGTCTACGATCTGGGTGTAGATGTCCCTTCGCGCAAGTTCATCGAGAAAGCGGAGGAAGTGAAGGCCGATTTCATCGGATTGTCTTCCCTTATGTCCACTTCTGCTTACTACCAGAAGGATGTCATTAAGTACCTGGTGGATATGGGATTACGCCAGAAGTATTATGTAGTAGTGGGGGGAGGACCGGTTACCGCTGAGTGGGCGACAGAGATCGGAGCCGATGGCTACGCCCGTTCAGCTGCTGAGGCCCCGCCCGTCTTCAAAAGGCTGGTAGAGGGCACCGTCCAGCCGCCATTACCCCGTCCCATTGTCGCTTAATTAAGATTTTCTAGGCTGACTGCGCTGGGGAAGAGATCAGGCCGCTTAGTGCCTGGTGCTTGGTGCGCGGTGCTCGGTGAGGATACCGTATGATTGGAAGAGGTCCCTGATGGCCACAGTATATTTGCCAAATTCAGGCATTTCCCGCACCGCGAGATGGCGAGGGCGAGGCAGATCGATCTCAAAGATCTGAGCGATACGCCCCGGTCGCGGTGTCATCACGACAACCCGGTCGGCCAGGAAGACAGCCTCATCGATGCTGTGCGTAACGAAGAGTACTGTTTTGGCTGTCTCCTGCCAGATCTGCTGTAGGTCCAGGATCAGCTGCTCTCGGGTTAGGGCATCAAGGGCCCCAAATGGCTCATCCATGAGTAGAAGAGAGGGATCATGGATCAAGGCTCGGCAGATAGAGACCCGCTGCCTCATACCCCCGGATAGCTCGAAAGGATATTTATGCTCGAATCCGCTCAGTCCGACCGAGTGAAGTAACTCCATCGCCCGTTGGCGATATACAGCCCTCTCCATCCTGCGGATTTCGATCTGAAGCATAATATTATCGATAACCTTACGCCAGTCGAGAAGCACGTGATTTTGGAAGACGATCCCAATATCTGTCTGTGGCTTCTCCACGGGGAGATTGTTAATCAGAACAGTCCCCTTAGACTTTGAAATGAGGCCGGCCACGATCATCAGAAGGGTGCTCTTGCCACAGCCGCTGGGGCCCAGGAGGGCCAGGAATTCGCCACCTTTAATGTTGAAGCTGACATCGTCCAGGGCGTGGACGGTGCCCTCCCGCGTCCCATAAAATTTGGAGACACCCTGTATCTCCACGGCTGTAGCCTTTCGAACGGCTGCCTTGGTCGCTGTGGAGATACTCTCAGTCATCGCTGCTGATTGTGCTGTTTCTCCCATCTCTTCTCCTGTGTTGTCCTCCTCACATAGTAGCGGCCGGCACCTCGATACGTTGGGACACGTGCCACGGGAGGACGGCCTTCTCCAAAATATCGATTATCTCGAACAATATGATGCCGACAAGGGCTAAGATAGCGATGGTAGCAAAGACCATAACGGTATCCAGGTAGCCATTGGCTACGACAAGAACGTAGCCTAAACCGGCATCGGCCCCGACAAACTCGCCCACTATCGCCCCAACCACGGCCAAAGTGATGGCCACCTTAAGCCCGGCGAAAATGTTTGGCAGAGCATTTGGGAAACGGATCTTAAAGAAGGTTTCCAAGGGGTTGGCCCCCATAGAACGCACTAGGTAGAGCATCTCCGGTTCCACGGAGCGTAGACCAACAACGGTATCGATGACTATGGGGAAGAAGGCGATGAGGAAGGCGACGAGGATCTTGGGGAGGATACCAAAACCGAACCAAATGATAAAGAGGGGGGCCACGGCTACCTTTGGTACAGTTTGGAAGGAGACAAGCACCGGGTAAATCGTCCTTTCGAGGGGGCGGGAATACACGATGATGACCGCGGTCGGTATCCCTACGGCGATGCTCAGAGCGAAGCCCAGCAAGATCTCGCGTATCGAAACAAGGGTATGCCTGAACAAATATCCTCCTTCGGTGATCACCCTGACCACGATTCGGCTAGGGGCCGGTAGGAGGTACTCGGGAACCCCAAAAACCATCACGCCGATCTGCCAAATGACCAGTATACCGACCATCGCCCAGACCGGGTAGGATAGATTGACTATCTGGCTGCCCACTGCTCTGCCTTTGATGGCCATCGCCTAACCTCCCAATGCGGCTATCACTTTTTCTTCAGCAGCTCGCCACCCGGCGAGGCGCTGCCCAACCAATCTGCGGACCTGAACTACGGTCAGGATTATAACAGTACTTCAATTTATAGTCAAACTGTCAGGGCCTCTTTGAGCCAATCGACGGCCAAAGCGATGACTTTCTGTTCGTTGGCGGGCTGAATAAAGGCATGATCTGATGTATCCAGGAGCACTAATCTCTTCGGCTCCTTAGCCCGTTTGTACAGATTTTTGGCCAGTTGGGCCGGCATCAGGAAATCATTGACCGCGTGTACCAGGTACAATGGGGTGGGGGAGAGTTGTTCAACGACGGTCAACGGGTTGAGTGGCAACAGGCTTCGCAAACTTGGCCAGAAATGCGTGTAAAATCCCTTGGCCTGATGGCGGTTCTGGAAGCGTAGCTGCTCGATGCCGAGCCGCCGAATAGGCCGCCGAATGAGATTATACCAGGCCTCTATGTCGCCGATGGCCCGCCATCCTACGATGGCCTTCACTCGGCGATCGTGCACCCCCACCCAAATGGCTGGTATCACCCCGAAGGATAACCCCAACAGGGCTACTGGCATCTCTGGCGCTACCTCCTGGTAAAGCAAGTTAAGCGCTGCGGCGAGGTCTGCCGGCATCGCTGCCAGATCGAGCTCCCCTTGACTACGACCATAGCCCCGAAAGTTGAAGGTGAGCGAGGTAAACCCCTGTTGGGCGAAGGCTTCAGCCCGCCTGGCAGTGCCGTAATCTATACCCTTGACACCATGCAGAAGGATGATAGCAATGTGCTGATCCTGCTCCTGGTTGGGCCGAAACAAGCGGCCCTCTAGATTGAAACCTTCGCTATTGATCCAGAACTGTTGTATTTTCACTATTGTGCCCTCATCCCCCTGTCCCCCTTCTCCCGTCCTCCGAAGGAGGACGGGAGAAGGGGGAGTATGGGCTAGGGCGTCCGCCGAAGGCGGATAGAATCCTCCCAGAAGGGGTGCTCCCCTTCTGGACTACCCCAAACTCCGGCGGGAGAAGGGGGAAAGAGATTAAGGGCAGAGCCCGTAACCCTGTAGGGGCGTGGTCTCCACGCCCCTCTACACACCCTATCCGGTGTGGTGTCAGGTGGTTAAGACCTACCCTCATCTCACACAGCGAGAGCCAAAAGAGTATAGTTTATACGTTGTAGTCCTCAACGACCGGTTGTTGTTCAAGGGGTAACGGTTCACCCAGCTGGGATTGCAGCTCCTCTACAGACAGTTTGCCCAATTTCACTATGCGGGCTATCTCGGCCACGCGCCGCCCCAGGCCAAGTACGGTGGCCATACCGACCTCGTCTTCCTGCGCTCCTGTCTTACGGTTGTCTCTAGACCAGATGGTGCCTCCGGCGTATCCTCCGAAGGCGCCGCCCACGGCGATGACCTGGCGAGCGTAATAGAAATTGAGTATAGTCAGCAGGGCTGTTTCCTGGCCACCGTGGCGGGTGCCCCCCACGGCGATGGCTCCACCCACCTTGTTCTTCCAAGCGCCGGGATAGATGAAGCGTGCTGCCCTTGTGCGATTGAGCAAAGCCTGGAGCTGGGCCGTGGTATTCATGTTGTAAACAGGCGACCCGATAATAAAGCCATCAGCCTCTGCCACCAGCTCGTACACTTCATCCATATCATCCCTGATGATGCACGTCGTTCTATGGCGGCGACAGTGATCGCAATGGTTGCAATAGGCTATCTTCTTGCCTCGCACCGTGTAGAATTCGGTCACTATGCCGGGTACCTCTGCAGCCGCTCGCAGCGCCTCCTGGACGGCATACTCGGTAGCTCCTTTGCGCGGGCTACCGGCTATGCCCAGTATTTTGATTACAGTAGTCATCGTCTTCTCTCCTGACTAAGGGACGATGGTGAGCGCTTTTGGAGCGCAGATCGAGACGCAATAGCCGCAAAAGCGGCAGGTGTTTTCGTCAAGCGACATCTGATAGTTGACTAAATGGCGTGACCTGTAAGGGCATAGGGTGACGCAGAGTTGGCAATCGGTGCACTTCTCCTTGTCATAGGTGAAATTGAGTCTGGTTACCGACTCTTTCTCAATGAGGTAGGGCAGGGAAGCGCCTGAAACCTCAGCGATGGAGGCATAACCCAACTCATCAAGCAACCGCCCCAGTCCGCTGGTGAGCTTCTGGAAGACGCTGAGTCCACGCGTGAGTGGGGCCGTGCAAACCCCTATCGCCTTTGCGCCGGCCAGAAACATCTCTACGGCATCTTCAGGCGTGCTCACGCCACCGACGCCGACGATATCGACCCTGTTAGCCATAGCTGTCTGAGCAACGATGGCCAGGGCGATCGGTTTAATGGGTGGTCCAGAGAGCCAACCCAAGCCATAGCTGCCCCCCAAAATGGGCTTTCTCGTTCGAATGTCCAGGCGTAACACCGGTCCGACGGAGTCGATGGCCGTTATGCCGTTGGCTCCTTCAGCGATGCAACCAGCCACAACGTTGGCCAGATTTCTCCAGTTAGGGCTGAGCTTGGCCAGAAGGGGGATATGCACTCGCCGCCGTGCCTGCGTTACCATGGACACCAGCTGGTCCTCCTCATAAGAGACGAGCTCAATCATGTCTGATCCCGCGCCGGCTATGGCCTCTACCAACTCGATGACCTCTCTTACTGTATGTCCTAGGCTGGCAATGACTATGCCCCCGCTCTGTTTAGCACGGGGAATCTCCTTCTCAATCCACTCGCGGGGGCCCAGGTCAGCCCACTTCTCGCAGTTCAGAAGCCCACTCGGTGTCAGACGTACCATGTGCGGCGTAGGATTGATGGCTGCTTCGCGGCGGATAGTTTTCGTGACTACGGCTCCTGCTCCAGCCTCCAAAGCCCGTGCCAGCGCCTCCCCTGAGTAGGAGAGTGGACCTGAAGAAAGGATGAAGGGATTGGGCAGGGTAATTCCACAGAGGGTCGTCTCTAGGCTAGCCATTCGAATCACCCCCACAGCCTTGTGGCGGCCTGCTGGGCCTCAGCCTTAACTTTGCTCTCATCCAGCGTGAGTACCTCCTTATTCTTCATCAGAAACTGTCCATCCACGATGACCGTATCAATGTCAGTCGGATGGCGATAAAGGACGACCTGGTCCATCAGATTAAAGTCGGTGAGCGGTGTATCACAGTCGCCGTCAATCAGAATCACATCAGCCAGATGGCCGGCTTCTAAGGTGCCAACACTCGACAATCCTACGGCCCGTGCTCCCCACTCTGTGGCCATACGCAGTATGGCTGTCGAAGGCATGGCCAAAGTATCCTGTCTGGCCGCTTTGTGAATCAGGAAGGCGCCACGCATCACCTCAAAGAAGTTATTGATATAACCATCACTGCCCAAACCAACGGTGATGTTCCTGGTCAGCAGATCGGGGACGGGTGAGATACCACCACCGACCTCGCAGTTGCTCAATGGCATGTGGGAGACCCTCACTCCTTGCTGCTCCAAAATAGCTATTTCCTCCGGCCGAACCTGTACGCACTGCGAGGCGAGCACATCCGGCCCAAGAAAGCCTAGCTGTTCGTATAGCTTCACTGGCCACACACCATACTTCTCCATACAATATTGGGGTTCGTAGGAGCTCTCGGAAAGGTGCATATGAATGTCGGACCCCAGTTCCGTGGCCAGGGATTTGGCCTTCTGAATGAAGGGGGGACTGCAGGTGAAGGTGGTATGCAGGCACATCATGCCGCTGATGCATCCTGTGCGGGGGTGCTCCTGGATAAAGCGGGCATTCTCCTCAAGTCCCAGCTGGCCATTCTCCGCGCCCATTCGCTCCGTGGCCTCGAAGGATAGGACGGCCCGCAATCCAGACTGGGCAACCACTTCTGCCTCTACCTCCAGGGCCCCCGGGATGGCCCGCGGTGCCTCCAGGATGTCACAGAAGGTGGTGATGCCGCTTCGGATCATGGTGAGGCAGGCCAGGGCTGTCGCCGAACGAATCAGATCATGATCGAGGCGGTCCTCCACCTGTGGCCACCAGAAGTCCTGCAGAAAGGCATAGAAACCGCGGGGAGGGACACGAATGGGGATGCCGTGGGAGAGTAGCCCATACAGATGCATATGGGAGTTGACGAAGCCGGGGAGGATGATCTTATCACTTGCGTCTAGAAAGTCCAATGCTGGATAGGATTGGCGCAGCTCAGCATTGGGTCCCAGGGCGACGATGGTGTTGCCCTCAATAGTCAGCCCCCATCCCTTTTTGGGTCCCTCCATGACCGAGGGGAGCAGGTACCCTCCCAGTATGGTCAGTCTTGACATAAGCTTACTTCTCTGACCTCACTTACCAATCAGGGGCAGTTTAGCCAGGGTATGAGAGTAAGTCAGCTTGCGGCTAGGCAGGTAAGTGGCCATACCGTCCAGCATCCTCCTCTCTTGAATCAGATGGTGGAATATTCCTGCATCGCTGACATCGCCCACCAGCTGCACCCCCACAATGTAGTTATCTTGAGTCACGATCTTGCGGTAACGCTGGGATGTGTTCACCCAGATATGTTCAATATAGCCATCCCCTTGGGGGCGACTGATCCCCAGCGAAGCCACTGGCACCTTGAAGAAAGAACCGATGTTCAGGGCTGTAGTGCCGGATTTAACGAGAGACTCCCCGCTCATGTTCGCCCCGGCCGTCTGACCCTGCTGCGTGGCGTTAAGCCACATTGCGTTCACTCGATACTCGCGGTAGGCTACGTCGTAGGCCTCAGTGGCATCACCGGCCGCATAGATGTCAGGTACACTTGTTTGACAGCGCTCATCCACGATGATACCACGCCTGACCTTTATATCAGTGCCCTGCACAAAATCAATATTGGGTTTGACCCCTTTCCCCATGACCACTAGCTGACAGGGGAGGCGCTGTCCATCGTTGAGCACGACACTCTCTACTCTCCCTGGCCCACATATTTTGATGACGTCCCTACGGGTCAGAATCCTTACACCCAGTTCCTCCATACGCTTCTCTACAATCCGGGCTGGCTCTCGGTCGAGCATTTGGGAGAGGACCTGCCCGGAGCTGACGACGACCGTCACCCTTAAGCCTCTGGAGAGGAGGGCCTCAGCTGTCTTCAGCCCAACCAGTCCGCCGCCGACAACCACGGCCGAGGTGGCCTTCTCCACCCATCTGGCTACCTTGCGAGCGTCAGCCAAGGTCCACATCGTCGAGACGCCGTCTAAGTTCACGCCGGGGATGTTGGGGAGAATGGGCGAAGCACCGCTGGCGATAAGCAATTTATTGTAGGTGAGCGTCTGACCATCGGCCAGATGGATGCTCTTTTGTCGCGGCTCTACCTTCAATACTGTCTTGTCCTCGCCCTGGAGGATGGTGGCTTCCATTTGCTCATAGAACTCGTGGGGACGGACAAGCATATCCTCCACAGTGACCTTGCCAGCCACGTAATCGGGGGTGAATATGCGGGAATAGGGGGGCTCCGCTTCTCTGGAGATGACGGTTATCCTCGCCCGCCCTTCGCGCTGGCGGATGGCTTCCAAAGCACTTAGGCCAGCGGCACTGCTGCCAACGATCACGTAATCTTTCCCGCCGGCACCGCCAGCGATGGCCGGGAAGAGGAGGAGTTCGGCGCCATCGCTGATCTCGGTGTCCAGGTCTGCCTCATGTATGGCTTTGCTATCGAGGAAGATACGGGCGTACGGGCTGAGCTCCGCCTCCTCCGTGAGCAGCAGTTGGCGAAGGCGGGGACCATATCTGTCGCAAATCTCTATCAGGACCTGCCTGAGCCTCGTCATCCGGGGAAAAGTGAGAACCTCACTCCTTTTTCCTGTTGCGTCCCTGATTATATTGTGATACTTAAGGGTGACGTTTATCGCCTGCTCCACAGAGGGTCCTTCTCTTAGGGATTACGGCGGCTGGCCCGTTCGGCTACCGCGATCCTGTCGATTGCTTCCTCCAAGCCGAGTTCGCGCAGCTTCTGCGGGGTAGGGAAGCCTGTCGTCTTATCCCAGCGTCGCAATTCGTAATACTCCTCGAGCATTGGTTGGAGATTGACCACGTGCCCTTTGGCGTGTCCGGAGGGGGAGAGTTCTTTAAGAAATCTTTCTGGGAGGGTATCATCCTTGCGCGATATGCCGTGCATAATGTTGTAACAGCGCTGGAGATTGTAGATGCGTTCCCCGATCGTTTTCAGCTTGGGAACATCCATGTCCATGCCGGTGGCGTATTGAATCGCCTTGGCCATCTCTGTCCAGTAGACCTCGGCCAGGACGAAGGTGCCTCCCGACTTACATAATCCAGAAGAGTCAACGACTGCTCCGAAGTCTTCGCCATCCTTCACTAGCATCGCCTTATGCTTGTTGGAAAGGGGATCGATCAGGTCGGGCATATACTCATCGCCGTAGCGGCGCACAGCCTCAGAGGGATAACCGGTCTCGTCAATGGTGGGGAAACCTTTGAGATGGTCTGCTCCTCGGCTCGAGGTCACATGGGCGAGCCCCATGGATTGCTGAGCCCGACCATCCTGGCCAGCAATCTCTTGTCCCTTAACGTGCATTACATAGCGCTCTGCGCCCCTACCGATGCGCCGCGCCGCTCGTAGTGTTCCTTCTGCCAGGAGGTCGCCGAATCCTTCTCGTTTGGCGATCTTCTTTAGTAATATGGGGATAACCTCATAGTTGCCCCAGGTGAGATCCAGGCCATCGGTCTCCTCTTTGGTTAAGATTCCCTTCTCGTAAAGTTCCATAGCAAAAGAGATGGCTCGCCCGGCAGAGATGGTGTCCAAGCCCAGCTCGTCACATAAGACATTGTCTTGCAGGATAGAGGGAAGGTTATTGTTCCAAACGGCGGCCCCGAAGGCATCTAAAGTCTCATATTCCAGGCTACGTACAGTCGTGCCGGCGAATTCTGTTCCCTCGGGGGCGCGGTAGATCTTGTCGCAGCCCACAGGACAATTGAAGCAGCCGAGCTCTCGCACGAAGTAGTGTTCACGCAACTCCTCGGCGCTGATATCATCGGCGTAGAGGAAGCTGCCCATTTGGAAGTTTTTCGTGGGGAAGCGTCCCATGGGATTCATCAAGGTAACTAGGCCAGGTGTCCCATAGCGGGAGACAGGACCGTAGAATTCGTTGACGCGTATCCGTCGGTGACAATCTGTGGCCACATCATAGAAATTGATTGGATCAGCGATCTCCACGTTTCCGCAGCCGCGTACGGCTACGGCCTTCAGGTTCTTCGAACCCATCACCGCGCCGACACCGGTGCGGGCCGCTGTTCTTAACTCAGGGAAGTTGATGCTGGCAAAGCGCACAAGATTCTCGCCAGCCGGGCCCATAGAGGCCACCTTTATCTCACGGTCACCATGTCGCTGCTGGATCAGCCTGGCTGTCTCTGTGTTCCCCTTACCCCAGAGATGTTCCGCTGGCAGTAGCTCCGCCTGTCCATCTTCGATGTAGAGATAGAGCGGGCTTTTGGCGCGTCCCTCAAAAACGAGGAGATCATAGCCAGCGAACTTCAGTTCGGGGGCAAAGAAGCCACCTGCGTTGGCATCGCCGTAAATGCCTGTGAGGGGAGACTTGGCGATAACCTCTATACGTGAGCTGTTCGGCATCAACGTGCCACAGAGGACGCCCGTGGCGATGATGAGCCTATTCTCAGGGGAGAGAGGATCGACCTCTGGAGGCACCTCGTCCCAGAGGATCTTGGTACCGAAGCCATTTCCTCCCAGATACAGTTCGGCCCGTTCCTCTTCCAACTCGCAGCTGTGAATGGTACCCTCTGTCAGATTGATGCGGAGGTATTTTCCGGCGTATCCCTTATAAGGAAACATACAGCTACCTCCCTTCCACCAGCTCCAGCAGGGCGGCCAGCTTTCCTACCCCTTCCCTGCGCAGGCGCAATCCAACCTTCACCTCTTTTTCGTAAGACAGCGCCTTGGGGGCACACCATTTGACGCACTCCGGATCGCCCTGGCAAAGGTCGCATTTTATCGGCAAACTCCTGTCCCCATCCCACCAGATACCTCCGAAGGGGCAGGCCAGGATGCACATCTTGCAACCGAGACACCTGGCGGTGTTTATCTCCATCGCCCCTGTTTGGGCGTTGCGGGCGATGGCCTGGACAGGGCAGGCCTCAGCGCAAAGGGGTCGGGTACATTGCTGGCAGGTGAAGGGAATGAAGATGCCCTCGTCCTCCCATTTGAGAACCGAGATGCGCGCTTTGGCTGGATTGATCGCTTTTTCTTTAATGAAAGAGCAGAAGACCTCGCAGGCTCGGCACCCGGTACATTTGCCTGGGTCTATAGCCAGATACATCGAAATACCTCCTCAGACGCATATATTATTCAGAAAGGTGTGCCTCAGGCAAGGCCAAGTTGTTTCAGTTTTTGCGGGGTTGGGATACCGGAGTCATCCCAACCCCGCAAGGTGTAATACTCCTGTAACATTTTAGCGATGTCGATAAGATGGGGTTTCCCAGCGGTCTCTTTGGGCTTGGCCATAAGTCCGGCGACTCCCTCTCCAGTGTACTCGTAGAGCTGGAGTGGCTCCTCCGTGAATCGCTTGGGTAGGATGTCGTCTCGCCGAGAGAGCCCATGTCTGACGTTAAACATCCTTTCCAGATTGACGATACGCTCGCCGGCTGTTAGCAGCTCCTCAGTGGTGAAGAGGGGACCCAACTCGCTCAGTCCGCTAGCGATATCCTCAGGGAAGACGGCGTAGGTCTCCGGCCCGGAGAACTTGCAGATCCCTACCGAATCGGCCACAGCGCAGAAGTGCTCTGAAAAGACTACCAGATTGGCCTTGTACTGTTCGGAGGTCACCTCCATCAACTCAGGCAAGAGGTCGGGGAACAGCTTTCTGGCCACATCGTGCATGCCAGCGATATCAACCGTGGGCAGGGCATAGAGGTGGTCGGCTCCTCTATTAGAGGTGGCATGTCCCAAGCCGAAGGCCTTGGCTATGCGTGGCTCCTGGCGGGGCAGCTCCACCCCCTTCACCTGCATAGCAAAGCGCTCTGCCCCTTGACCTATCCGCTCAGCGGCTCGCTTGGTCCCCTCAGCCAGGATATCACCCAACCCCTCCCTGGCACCAATCTGACGGACTAGTCCGATGACTGTGTGGGGGTCTCCCCATTCCAGGGATAGATTCTCATCGTTCAATAGTCCCTGTTCATGGCACTCCATAGCGAAGGCGATGACCACACCGGTGGAGATGGTATCCAGCCCCAGCTGATTGCAGAGAAGGTTGGCATACATCACCGCCTCGATATCCTCTAGCCAGCACATAGGGCCAAGGGCATCGGTGGTCTCGTATTCCGGCCCTTCCAGCTCGCAGGCGTATGGCCCTGCCTCTATTTTGGACACCCTCCCACACTTTATAGGACAGGCGAAGCAGCCCTTGTTGGTCACGGTATAGCGGGCGATAGCTGCGGCGTCTATGCGATCCACAAAGGGCACCTGAGCCTGTTGGTGGTTCTTAGCCGGCAGGTCGCCAACGATATTCTTGGGCCGAATCAGCAGGACTGTGCCCCACTTGCGTAGCCCCTCGGCGCCGGCATTCTGGGCTACCTTCCGATGGGCCTCTTTAACGGCGGTCTGGAAGGCGGCCGAATATGTTCCTGGCCCACCTTTTCCGCGCGCCACCACGGCCTTGAGCCTTTTCGAACCCATCACCGCGCCCATACCAGTACGTGCCGCTGCCCGATGATAGTCGTTGATTATAGCGGCGATGCGCACTAATCTCTCCCCGGCCGGGCCGATAGAGGCCACCCGTGATTCCGGATGACGTTCACGCAAGATGGATTCTGTTTCCGTAGTCGTCTTTCCCCAAAGATCGTTCGCCGGCCGAATTTCGACGTGCTGGTCGTCAACCAGAAGATAGACAGGTTTTGGGGAGCTACTGCTGATCACCAGGGCATCAAAGCCGGCCTTCCGTAGCTGGGGACCGAAAAAGCCACCGGAGTTGGCGTAACCGTAGGCATCGGTGAGAGGGGACTTGGCCGTCACCGTATAACGGGCCGCAGTTGGCCAGGGTGTACCGGTGAGCGGTCCGCTGGAAAAAATGAGCAAGTTCTCTGCATCAAAAGGTCCTACGCGGGCGGTCACCTGGTCAGACAGGAGCTTAGCGGCGTAACCTCGTCCACCGATGAATTGCTGCAAGAGGCTCTCGTCCGTTGGGGTGACCTCGATCCGCCCGTTGGACAAGTCGACAAATGCTGTCAGCGCCATAGTCCCCTCCTTATACGCCCCAAATTTGGAGGAATGGTGCTCCCTCGTCTCCTATTTCTGCGCCTGAATATAGGTGCCGAGGTCCACCTCTGGATAGACCACCCGCTGGTGATACTCTTTACGCCGACCCTTCACGAGGGTGGCGTCAATACCGATCTTGGTTTGCACGCCCCGCTCATCGCCGGTCAGATCCAGCTCGTGGCCTTGCGCATGAGGCACCAGGAAGACATCCTCCTTCCAATCGACCCTGGTAGATAGGGCGAAAAGGACCTCGCTGGGAACGAAGATGTTTATATCGGGATCGACGACGATGCAGATCCTGATGTTCACGTGGGAGGCCAGCGCTGCCAGAGCTACATTTTTAGGTTGCCCGGGATTATCCTTTTCTAAGGCGGCGACAGCCATGAAGCCTCCACTATAGGGGGTGAGATGCACGACCGATACCTGTGGAGCGACGTGTCGTACGAACTGTCTTAAGATAGGCTCGCGGGGCAGAACGTTGCCCAGGTTGACGTGTTCAAATGAGCCGGGGACGATCGTTTGGAAAATGGGTTCCCGTCGGTGGCAGATAGCAGTCACTTCGAAGACAGGACAATCCCAGAGGGCACCGTAGTGACCGGTGAATTCGGCCAGGGGGCCTTCACTCTCCCGTACACCAGGAATGATTCTCCCCTCGACTACGATTTCAGCCCGGGCTGGGACGTTGATGTCTACCGTTGCCCCTCGAGCGATCTCTATAGGCTCGCCCCTGATGCCCCCGGCGATCTCTATCTCGTCGCGCTCTGTCCGTATTCCAGCAGCGATCATTATGGCTGGATCCAATCCGATGGCCACGGCAATGGGCAGGGGTTGGTTCTGCTTTTCGGCGAAGGCTAGGAAGCCGCGCAGATGTCGCCATTCGTTGATCATAATCCCCAACTTATTGCGCCCCTTGAGCTGCATGCGTTGGTAAGAGCAATTGCCTCGTCCGGTGGCAGGGTCTTTAGAAAAGGTCACCCCACCAGTGATGAAGGGGCCAGCATCGCCTTGGGCATGGAAGGGTATGGGCAAGCGATAGAGATCGACCTCTTCACCCTTCATTATGACCTCCTGGCAGAGGGGGGCAGTCGCATAGCGGGGAGGAATGGGATTGGCGATAGCTGCTCCCAGGGCATCAACGATCTCCTCCTTCTTACAACCAAGGGCCAGGGCGATACGTTCATGAGAGGCGAGAGCACTACCCACTACTGGTATACCCTGGTCACCGGCGGTGGTGAAGATGGCTGCTGGTCCGTCCTTCCTCTCCAGCGTGGCCAGCACATTGGCCAGCTCGTGGTGCAGGGAAACAGGCTTCTCGATGCGCACCAATTGATTATTGCCCTCAAGGACCTGAAGAAAGGAACGCAGGTCGTTAACTTTTGGCATCCTGAACACCTCTCCATCGAAATTCGGGTTGCCGCCTCTTCACAGAGTGCGGCCAATAAGCCATTTTTGGGGGCAAACCGCTAAGGATGATAAGGTATGCGGGTGGATATGTCAATGAGGTGAGCTCGTTGGCTCTACACTATTAAGTGTGAAACTGGGGAGATATTGAAAGCACCCGCCGATCTCTGTAGCCTAAGGGTTGCAAACTCTAAGGCGAAAGGAGGTCCAACGGGTGCAGGACGATTGTATCGCAGTAGCATTAGGATAGGCATGAGCTTAAGATTCTGTGGCAGAAGGAGTTGGAAAACCATCTTGAAATCACCGCACAACATTAACTTGACATTAGGCGTTTTTCGTGTTAATATATCATCTGTAGGACCCTACGGTGTATGTGACGCTCTGACGATGTTTTGAGCCAACACCTAACATATAGGGAGCCGATCTCTCGAGGCGGCTTGGTAGCGTCCAATTGAGGCGCTCGGTGCGCAGCCAATAGGTAGGCACCCACCTGTATATGCAGGTTCAAAACGGAGTAGCTTCACAGCACAGTGGGGTCTGCACTTATTGGCATTCTTAAGATCATCCGAAAAGTATACCTGAGAACGGCTACGAAGGAAAGAGTAGACGGGTTTGGTTGGACCAGAGAGTTTGGGGCCGGTGTAACTAAACGCAACCACCCGATCGAAAATCGTTCCGGAGCTGTCAACCGAAAGGACCGCCGGGTGAGACGGACAAGATCATCCAAGGCCCGCTGGTACCGAGTAGACTTGACCGTCGTTGTCCACCGTTAGACAGGACAAGGGTATGAACACGTACCCTACAAAGTGAGCAGGGTTCAAGTGTATAATCGAATGTCCTGCTAAGAAGGGTGGTACCGCGGGCACAAAAGCCTCGCCCCTTGGGGGTGAGGCTTTTGTTATTATTAGAGGAGGTCAACATGTTTAAGCCTGTTTCATCTCGGGTGGATTTCCCCACCCTAGAAAGAGAGCTCCTCCAGTGGTGGTTAGCAAATGATCTGATGAAAAAATATATCGCTCGAAATGAAAACGCCAGGAAGCGGTTCTCCTTCCTCGACGGGCCGATCACTGCCAATAACCCTATGGGTGTACATCACGCTTGGGGACGCACCTATAAAGACCTCTTCCAGCGATTCAAGACCATGCAGGGGTTCGCACAACGGTATCAAAATGGCTTCGATGGTCAGGGTCTCTGGGTTGAGGTCGAGGTTGAGAAGGAGCTCGGCTTCAACTCCAAGCGAGATATCGAAAACTATGGCTTGGCCAGATTTGTAGAGCAATGCCGCGCCCGTGTAGAGAAGTTCTCTCGGATTCAGACTGAACAATCGATCAGGCTTGGCTATTGGATGGACTGGGATAACTCCTACTATACCACCTCTGATGAGAACAACTATGCCATCTGGCATTTCCTACAGAAATGCCACGAACAAGGGCTGCTTTATAAAGGGCATAGTGTAATGCCCTGGTGCACTCGTTGCGGTACCGCCCTCTCCCAGCACGAACTGGCTACAGAAGGATATGAGGAGATCACCCATCCCTCTGTATACGTGCGCTTGCGACTCAAAGGGCGAGGCAATGAGTATCTGCTCGTTTGGACAACGACCCCCTGGACGCTCACCTCGAACGTCGCTGTCGCTGTCCATCCAGAACTCCTGTACGCAAAGGTGAAACAGGGAGAGGATATTTACTATCTCTCGCAAGGTACACTCGACTGCTTGAGTGGGCCATACACCATCTTGGGTAAAATCTCTGGACGAGAGCTGTTGGGACTCCAATATGAGGGGCCATTCGATTACCTCCCCGTACAGCAAGGAATCGTACATAAAGTGATCCCCTGGGAACAGGTGGGGGAGGAGGAAGGCACAGGACTAGTTCATATCGCTCCTGGCTGTGGACAAGAGGACTTTGAACTCTCTCGGGAACACAACCTAGCGGTGATCGCACCCCTCGACGAAGCGGGCTATTACGGCGCTGGTTTTGATTGGCTGACTGGCAGAAATGTGCAAGGCGTTAATCAAGACATCTTCGCTGACCTCTCCCGCAGAGGTGTAGCCTACAAGATCACCACTTATACGCACCGCTATCCTGTCTGCTGGCGTTGCAAGGAAGAGCTGGTCTTCCGTCTGGTAGACGAGTGGTTCATTAAAATGGATGACCTCCGCCACAAGATCATGGATGTTACCCGAAAGATACGATGGATACCAGACTTCGCTCTGGATAGGGAGCTCGATTGGCTGCGCAATATGGGCGACTGGTGTATCTCACGTAAGCGCTACTGGGGCTTGGCTCTGCCTTTCTTCGAGTGTGCTTGTGGCCATCTCCAGGTCATCGGCAGCAAGGAGGAGCTTTATGCGAAGGCCGTGTCCGGCTTGGAGAATCTTAAATCTCCCCATCGTCCCTACATCGATGCCGTCAAGATACCCTGCCCCAATTGCGGACAGCTCATAGCCAGGATTCCCGAAGTGGGTGATGCCTGGTTAGATGCTGGGATCGTTCCCTTTTCCACCCTGAGCTATTTCGAGGACAAAGAGTATTGGCAAACGTGGTTTCCGGCTGATTTTATTACGGAATCTTTCCCCGGACAGTTCCGCTGTTGGTTCTACTCCCTTCTCACTATGAGCACAGTTTTGGAGGGGGCGAATCCCTTCAAAACCTGCCTTGGGTATGCCCTGGTTCGGGACGAACAGGGAGAGGAGATGCACAAAAGCAAAGGCAACGCTATCTGGTTTGATGAGGCAGCCGAACGTATGGGCGTGGATGCTATGCGCTGGATATATCTCACTCAGAATCCGGTCAACAATCTTAACTTTGGCTATGGAGTCGCCGACGAGGTGCGAAAGCGCTTCCTGCTCCCCCTGTGGAACGCCTATTCCTTCTTCGTCACCTATGCCAACATTGATAGGTTCAACCCTATGGAACACGCCACACCCATTAATGAACGTTCACCACTGGATCGTTGGATCTTAGCCAAATTGAACATCTTAATTCAAACGGTCACCGAAGGGCTGAACGACTACGATACCGCCACCCCAGCGAGAGCCATCGAATCATTCGTCGATGATCTCTCCACATGGTACATTCGGCGCAGTCGTCGCCGTTATTGGAAGTCGGAACAGGATAAAGATAAGACGGCCGCTTACACCACGCTGTACGAGGTTCTGGTAACGCTGTCCAAGTTAATCGCTCCGTTTATCCCCTTCCTGGCCGAGCACATTTATCAGAACCTGGTCCGATCTATAGACAAGATAGCACCAGAGAGTGTCCACCTTGCTGATTTCCCCCAGGCCGACGCTAAACTAATCGACAAAACCCTGCTCCAAAGCGTAGACCTGGCTCGCAGGATAGTCAGCTTAGGACGAGCAGCCCGCAACAAGGCTGCCATCAAGGTCAGGCAACCGTTGAGCGAAGCACTGATTAACGTCCCGGACATGACCGAGCGCACAATCATTGCGCAGCTGGCCTCCCAAATCCTGGAAGAACTAAATGTAAAACGCCTTGCTTTTGCCGTTGATATGGCTGATGTGATCACCTTTTCGGTCAGGCCCAGACTCGACCTGTTAGGCCCGAAATACGGCCAGGCATTACCCGCTATCCTAAGAGAATTGACCAAGCTTGATCAAATGGAGCTGGCCAGGCAGGTGCGCGGACAAGAAACAGTGATCGTAGGCACCTATACGCTGGAACCGTCGGACTTAGAGGTCATCATCACCGATAGGAAACCATATGCTGTGGCTACCGATGATAGCTACGCTGTAGCCATCGACACCAGATTAACCCCTGAGCTTTTGCAGGAGGGACTGGCTCGCGAGCTGATTCATCGCCTGCAGCTGATGCGCAAGCAGGCGAACTTCAACATTGAGGATCGCATTATCACTTATTATCAGGGAAGTGCCAGAATACGAGCGACGATAGAGACACATGCGGCTTACATCAAACAGGAGACCCTCTCATTGTCACTAGAGAATAGCCCACCGCCGGATGGTGCTTACAGTGAGACTCTCCTCATAGACGGAGAGCAGGTAACGCTAGCTGTAACTCGACCAGGCAAATGATCAAATTCCCTAAATTGCTTTTTCTCTAAGACTACTTTAAAATGCTGAATGGTAAGACACGACCATAGCGGATTCTGTAATCGCCCCAATGGGGGGAGCTAGGATGGAACTACAGTCGCGATACGAGACACAAAAGCAGTGGCTGGAAACAGAGCAAGAGAGGCTGCGCAGAGAGATCGCTCAGCTCAACGTTGACGAAGAGATGGCTGCAAGCGCTCGTGGTGGACATAGCGCGTATGGCAATCACCTGGCCGACAACGCTACCGATACCTTCGAGCAGGAAAAAACGCTGTCCCTCCAGAAACATCTGCGCGGCCTGCTGGAACAGGTAGAACACGCTCTCAACAAATGGGATAAGGGGACGTATGGGTTGTGTGATGATTGTGGCGAACCGATCGACCCCCAGCGTCTTCAAGCCCTGCCCTATGCTAATCTCTGCATCCATTGTAAGACGAAGCAGCAAGTTAAGCGCAGCCGGTTGTAAGCGCCGAAATGCTGCTCTTTAGGCCGCTATGTCTAAGATAGCCAATAGCTCAGGGGATTCCCCTTTGCCCCACCTACACCTATTACGCCATTATCTACCCTTCTTCACTGTGGCGTTTTTTGTCTTTGCCCTGGATCAGTTCTCTAAAATGCTGATACCGTACTACATTTTTTCCCGGACCAATCGGTTAGCGCTCCTTGGAGATTGGGTTCGTTTGGATTACGTCACCAACACTGGGGCCGCCTTCGGTCTGCTTCAGGGGAAAACAGGACTATTTGCAACGATCGCCCTACTAGTGATTCCCATCCTTATCCTCTGGCAAGGATATGTTGCCCCAGGGAAGCTGCTTCCGAAGGTGTGTCTGGGGCTCTTGCTAGGTGGTACACTTGGCAATCTCCTTGATAGGCTACGTTATGGTTATGTCATAGACTTCATCGATATCGGCATCGGTAACCTGCGCTGGCCAACCTTTAATCTGGCCGATAGTGCTTTCGTGATCGGCAGCATCATCCTGGCCTGGTGTCTTCTTACCACTCCCTCGAAACGAGACAGCCGTGGTCATCCTGCATAAAAAAGTTTCTGTCCCGGCATCCGCCGCTGGGACACGCTTGGATAAGTTCCTGACAACGGTCTACCCGCACCTTTCTCGCTCCCTCATTCAAAAACTCATAGAAGCTGGGCATGCCACTGTGAACGGACAACCAAGCAAGCCCAGCGTTAAGATACTCCCAGGTGATCAGATCGACTTACATTTACCACCGCCCGAGCCGACCACACTGATTCCCCAACCGATTCCCCTGGACATCGTCTTCGAGAATGAGGATGTGTTGATGATCAACAAGCCGGCCGGATTGGTGGTGCATCCAGCTGCGGGGCATAGGACAGATACCCTGGTGAATGCTATCCTGGCTTATTATCCCAATCTGGAGATCGGGTCAAGCCTACGGCCTGGCATCGTCCATCGCTTGGATAAGGACACTTCTGGATTGCTAGTAATAGCTAAGAACGACAGGGCCCACTTGAATCTATCCCGGCAAATTCAGGAACGGAAGATACTAAAAGAGTATATCGCTTTGTTGCACGGCCACCTCACCCCAAGCAAGGGGCTGATTGAGGCCCCCATCGGTCGTCATCCCAAACAACGCAAATTGATGGCCGTCGTCGCTGAGGGTCGAGAAGCGCGTACGTATTATACCGTCAGCGAATATATGGCCGACTATACTCTTGTCCGAGTCCGCCCAGAGACAGGCCGTACCCATCAGATTCGCGTTCACTTCGCCTCTATTGGGCATCCTGTAGCTGGCGATCGCGTTTATGGCCGCAGGCATGAAGAGATATCCTTTCCTAGGCAGTTTCTGCACGCCTGCCGACTTAGTCTTTGCTTGCCCAATAGTGAGCAATTCGTTGAGTTTGAAGCCCCTTTGCCCAGCGACCTGGAAGAGATATTGACCGAACTACGCCGCAAAGACTGAGGCGGATCCGGATCTTCCTTCATTGAGGTTATAGCGGTCAGGCGACCCCCTATGATCAGACACTGTCCACCAATCTATGTTACACTTAAAATAGGAGGTAAAAATTATGTCTGCGCTGAACAATGGCGTGCGCGTCCGCATCGCCCCCAGCCCGACCGGTCCCTTACACGTCGGACGCGCCCGTACAGCTCTCTTCAACTGGCTATTCACTCGCGCCAATGATGGCGTTTTCATTGTGCGCATCGAGGATACCGACCGTATTCGCTCCACAGAGGAGAATCTACGGTCGATTCTCACTTCCTTGCGCTGGTTGGGGCTGGAATGGGACGAGGGCCCCGAGGTTGGCGGCCCTTATGGTCCCTATTTCCAGATGCAGCGTCTGCCTCTCTACCAAGAGTTCGCCCAGCGCTTACTGAGGGCAGGAGCGGCGTACTATTGCTATTGTACACCCGACGAGCTGACAGCTATGCGCGAGGCCGCAAAAAGGGCCAAGATGCCCTTCCGTTATCCTGGTCGCTGCCGACCGTTAACAACCAAACAACGCGCTGCCTATGAGGCCGAGGGCAGGCGGCCAGTATTGCGCTTTGCTGCTCCATCGACAGGATCCACCGCCTTTAAGGACTTAATCCGCGGCGACATCACCTTTGACAACACTGAGATCGATGACCTTGTGCTCGTCAAGAGCGACGGCATTCCCACCTATAACTTCGCCGTTGTTGTCGACGACATCACCATGCAGATCACCCATATCATTCGTGGCGATGATCATATTGCGAATACGCCCAAGCAACTGCTGCTCTATAAGGCTCTTGATGCTTCCCCTCCGGACTTCGCCCATCTACCGATGGTGCTTGGCTTAGATAGGGCTAAATTATCTAGCCGACACGGGGCTACTTCAGTCATGGAGTTCGCTGAGCTCGGCTACCTGCCTGAGGCGATGGTGAATTACCTGGCCCTTCTCGGCTGGGCCTTCGATGACAAACGGGAGATCTTCCGTAAGGAGGAACTGGTGCAACACTTCCGCATCGAACGCGTCTCCAAGACGGCTGCGGCCTTCTCCATAGAGAAGCTGGACTGGATGAACGGTTACTACATTCGGCAGTTAAGCCTAAAAGAGTTGGCTGAGCGCGCCCTACCATTCTGGCAGAAAGCTGGGCTCGTCCCCACCGATCAGGTGCCAACAAAAACGTTAACCTATATACAAAAGATGATTCCCCTGATTCAGGAGAGAGTAAAGCGATTAGGTGAGGTGGTCGAGCTAACCGACTTCTTCTTCAAAGAAAGACTGACCTATGATTCAGCCTTGCTCATTGGTAAAGGGATGACCGCAGCTATGACGAAGCTCGCCCTGGCCGAAACCAAGAGAGTTGTGGAGAATCTTTCCCTTTTCAATAGTGAAACGTTAGAGATACAGATGCGTTCTCTAGCCGAGTCCCTTGGGCTGAAAACAGGGCAGCTCTTTGGCGCTGTACGCGTGGCCGTGACTGGACGTACGGTAGCACCACCCCTCTTTCAAACGATAGCTGTGTTGGGCCGCGAAAAAACGCTGGATCGCCTGACAGAGGCGCTTCGGCTCCTGGACACTTTGCCCAGTAAATAAGCGCCTTAGACAGGTGCCTATTCAGCCCTAATCTTTTTAGCCTACCAGCTCCGAATGTTGTTCCTACGGCGGTTCAATGCACCGAGATCACCGGATCGATGATCTCCTGCTTTTCCACGGCGATATAACCCTTATCCGTGATGGCGAATTCCGGAATAGCTGCCAGGGTGATAAAGGACAGAAACATAAATGGATCGCGAATGGTAGCACCACATTCTTTAGCCTTGGCGACCATTCGTCTTTTCTTGTCCGCCAGCGTGTAGGCATCATCGTCGCTAAGCAATCCCAAAATAGGCAGGGGCACTTCTTCGAGTATCTTACTATCCCTCACGACGATTTGTCCACCTTGTAGCTCGGCCAGGCGATTAACAGCCAAGGCCATATCCTCCAGATTGATGCCCATCACGACAATGTTGTGGTTATCGTGGGCCACGCTCGAACCGATAGCCCCTGCTTTTAGATTGAACCCGCCCATAAAAGCCCTACCGATATTACCGATCTGATGATGTCGCTCGACTACGGCGATATGCAGAACATCTTGCTCTGGATCTGCCCGGATATAACCATCCTTAACCGGAAGGTTGGCCTCGCCCGGCACAGTGATGGGAATCCAGTCCAAGGTACGCATGACCCTCACCCTGGCTTGATCTATCTGCACGCCGGTTGCTATGGCCAGCTCGCCTGGCTTCACTGGCGCTTTAAGATGGAAAGTGTTAAGGAGTAAGGCCGAATGTTCTAAGACACCAATCGGCGCGACCATACGCCCATCCTGGGCCACTAATCGTCCACTGGCGATGGTCTTCACGACCCTAAAATCCTGTGGTCCACTGACGATGTTAATATCAGCATATCTACCGGGGGCAAGGCTACCTATCTCCATCTCTAGATGGAAAGCCGTAGCCGGGTTCAGGGTCACCATCTGGATGGCCGTGACGAAGTTCGCGCCTTCCTGCATAGCCCGGCGCACCTTGTGATCCATATGTCCCTGCTCGGTCAGCTCCATCGGGTCGGTATCATCGGTGACGATGCTACACAGTCGTGAATCCACCTTGTGTTCCGTTACCGCTTTAATCAAGGCGGCCATATTCTGGGCTACCGGACTCTCACGCATAAACAGATATACGCCATTGCGCAGCCGCTCCAACGCCTCCTCGGTTTGCATGGCCTCGTGATCGTTGCTCACCCCAACGGTGAGATAGGCCGATAAGGCTGGACCGCTGGTAACCGGCGCATGCCCCGCTAGTATCTTGCGTGCCTTTTTGGTCAAAGCAATAGACTGCATCAGATCAGGGTAGTTCATCAGGACGTACGGAGCCACGATCTCCGAAAGTCCCACCGCATCATCCCTCTGAATGGCCTGGGCCACAACCCCGGCATCGAAGTGCCCACCACTCGTCTCTAACCCTGGTGAGAAGGGAACATGGGATGGCACAACGAAGTGAATCTTAAGCGGTGTCCTTTTTCCCCCCTCCAGAACAGCAGCGACGGCCTCCATACCCCCTACGACGCCTATCTCGTGTAGGTCTGTCATTATGCTCGTTGTGCCATGAGCCAGGACGATCTCAGCAAAACGACCAATGCTCAGGTTGCTGCTCTCCGGATGAATGTAAGCATCGATGAATCCAGGAACGATGTAATGGCCCGTCGCATCGATCACCTGGGTCTGCTCACCGATGGTGTAATCAATGTTCCCGATAGCGGCGATCCTATCACCGCATACGGCTACGCCACCCCGATAGGTCTCGCCTGTGTTCACGTTGACGAGATTACCGTTGATCACGGCCAGATCTGCTTTTTGCTTCCCCAAGGCGACTCCCATCAATCTCTGGTCAGGCATAGCGCTCCCTCCTTAGTTTTGTTGATACGAATATGATACTACTGATCAGCGGGAGTTCCAAGGGGTAGCTTGGTCAGGGCGCCGAAAGAGTAAAAAAAGCGCAGGGCCACCTTGAACCCCCTGCGGGGTTTGAGGGAGATATTCACGTTCTCAAGTAAGGATTGCCAGACCAAACCACTTTATGCTAAATTATAGTTGTTCAGTTAGGACAACTTGAGCGACCCGCCCGATTGCCGGATGGTGTAATGGTAACACGCCTGACTCTGGATCAGGTAACTCTAGGTTCGAATCCTAGTCCGGCAGCCAGCATAGAACATAAGGCAGCAATAGTCGTGCCCCGTTATCGGAGCCGTCGAGTGGGCGCCGATGTTTACTTAGCGACCTTCCCCAACCAGTAAGTGCTAATGGCCCCTCACCATTCGACAAGCGCTGGAAGACCTAGTATAATTGCGAGCGTCGGTTTCGCTTGACCTTGTGTTAGGGGGTGATTACCATGCCCAAGACCTACGACGTCATAATTGTCGGGAGCGGCCCAGCTGGCATCTTCGCCGCTCTGGAACTGGCCGAGTCTGGATTAAGGATCCTTCTGCTTGAAAAAGGTCGCCCCCTCGAGAAACGCAGCTGTCCGGCGATGGATCGCTCAATCAGCTGCATCCGTTGTTCACCGTGTGGTATGGTCAGTGGTTGGGGCGGTGCCGGCGCCTTCTCTGATGGCAAACTCACCCTTTCCGCCGAGGTTGGAGGAAGATTAAATGAATATCTCGGTGTAGATGAACTTAATGACCTCATCGAATATGTTGACCATGTTTATCTCAAGTTTGGTGGTGGTGATCGTGTTTTCGGTGTCGGTGAGGAGGTAGAGGAATGGCGTCGACGCGCCGCCTTAGCTGGTCTCCGCCTGATCCCAATCAAAATCAGGCACCTGGGAACGGAGCGCTGCTACAAGGTGCTTCAGGCGGTGTACCAGCACCTGAGCGAGAAGGTAGATATGAGACTGGGCGTGGCGGCAACACGACTGCACACAGAGGATGCCCGAATCGCCGGGATAGAATTATCCTCTGGAGAGGTGATCGAAGGGAAATATGTCGTGGTAGCGCCCGGTCGGGAAGGGGCTGATTGGCTTTTGGCCGAATGTCGTCGCTTGGGACTCTCCTTGAAAAATAACCCTGTCGATGTTGGGGTGCGCGTGGAAGTCCCATCCGCCATCCTGGAAGAGATAACGAGTGTCCTCTATGAATCGAAGATGGAGCTATATTCTAAAGTGTTCGATGATAGAATACGCACCTTTTGTATGTGCCCGCACGGTGAAGTGACGACAGAGCTAACGGCTGGGGCTGACCCGGTGGTCACTGTTAATGGCCACAGCTATGCAGACAAGAGGACGGACAAAACCAATTTCGCCCTGCTGGTATCGACGACCTTCACTGAGCCATTCAACGAACCGATCGCTTATGGGCGCTATATCGCCCGCTTGGCTAACATCCTCAGCGGGGGAGTGATCGTGCAACGTCTAGGGGACCTCTTGAGTGGCCGTCGTTCGACACCTGAACGGATCAACCGAGGCATCATCGAGCCATCTTTGAAGGGAGCCACCCCAGGCGATTTGAGTTTTGTACTGCCTTATCGTTACTTGACCGGTATCCTCGAGATGCTCCAAGCGATGGACAATCTGGCACCGGGCATTTACTCCCGCCATACCCTTCTCTACGGCGTAGAGGTAAAGTTTTACTCAGCACGCCTAGAGCTTAATGATCGTTTGGAGACTGAGATAAAGAACCTCTTCGCGGCCGGCGATGGTGCTGGTGTGACCAGAGGACTCATACAGGCATCGGCCTCGGGCGTCATTGTGGCGCGGAGCATCCTGCGAGACGTGGAAACAGCCAAACAGGTGCTTAAAGCGACAGCCTAGGCATCTACTCCAGATAATCCTTAAGTTTCTTGCTACGGCTAGGGTGGCGCAGCTTACGCAAAGCTTTGGCTTCGATTTGGCGGATGCGCTCCCGGGTCACGCCGAATCTCTTCCCCACCTCTTCTAAGGTGAGATTACGGCCATCATCTAATCCGAAGCGTAACCTGAGGACACGCCGTTCCCGTCCAGTCAGGGTGCAAAGAACCGCATCTACCTGTTCCCTGAGGAGCTGCTTGGAGGCTGCATCAGCGGGAGCCGGACTCTTATGGTCTTCAATCAGGTCGGCCAGCTGGCTATCCTCCTCCTCCCCAATGGGGGTCTCTAGGGAAACTGGTTGTTGGGAAGACTTCATAATCTCGCGAACCTTCTCCGGCGTCGTCTGCATCTCTTTAGCGATCTCTTCAGGAGTCGGCTCTCGCCCTAGTTCTTGGACGAGACGGCGTGACGCCTGATACAGGCGATTGATTGTCTCCACCATATGCACCGGTATACGTATAGTTCGGGCTTGATCAGCGATGGCCCGTGTCACAGCCTGCCTGATCCACCAGGTAGCATAAGTACTGAACTTATATCCTCGCCGATAGTCAAATTTCTCCACAGCCCTCATCAGGCCGGTATTTCCCTCCTGAATTAAGTCCAACATAGTTAGACCACGACCGATATACTTCTTAGCAATGCTCACCACAAGCCGTAGATTAGCCTCCACCAAGCGTCGTTGAGCGAATTTAGCTTCCTGATGAATAGTTAGGAAGTGATTGGCCAACTGTTCCTCTTGTCCCTCGATGGCCGATCGAACTACCGCGACCGAGGGCATATCGCCCTTATAATTGTCTGTGAGTAGTTCTACCACTTGGGGCGGCAAAACGCGGACAATCAAGGATAGCTCTCTCATCTGCTGTTCGGCTTCTTCAATGGAAATACCTCTCTGATTACTTATCACCTCCATTAAAGCAGGATCCAGCCCCCCATCAATTAAGGTATGCAGACTAGTGTGCCTCAGCTGACCAGCGAGGGAAACGTCATCAGCCAGCCCTTCGCATCCTCTCAGTATAGCAAGGAGCTCGCTGGCCCTCGCTAAGCGGCTGTAAAGAAGGAGGGTCAGACCAACGTTCGTTCGCTCTTCCCGCTTATCCCTTAGATCCTCCTCGATGGACTGCAAATAGCGACCCTCTTCCATACGACGGGCCAAACGTTTCTCGTCTTCAGCGGTCAACAATCGTACGCGGCCGATTTCATAGAGGTACATCCTTACCGGATCCTCGCTCAGTTCCGGTTCGATGATGGCTCCAGCAGTTGCCTCTTCTAGCAGCGCCGTCGGCTCTTCCCAACCGGAAGGAATGAGTGGTTCCCTCGGAACCAGCACCTCGCCGACGCGAGGGGCCTCAGCCGAAGCTAGCGGGTTAGTCTCAACTAAGTCAACAACGTGAAATCCTGATTCCAGCAGGGCATCAGTCAGATCAGGATCCTTACCTTCCAAAACCGGATCGCCCTGCGATCTCTCTTCGCTCTTGCTATCTATCACTGGCCTCTCCTCTTAGATAAACGCATATTATATAAAGACAACGACCCCCAATTAGAGGGGGATCGAGCAGTACATTCGTATCATTAATAAGTAGCCTCACTGGGCCACGATATTAAAAGAGTTCAACGTGGCCAAAACTTATCCCAAGTAACCTTTCCCCTGACCAGACAGCTCACCAAGGCAGCCTAAGAATCTGCCTATCTCTCCTGCCCCACACAGGGCACCTGCTGCTAAGTCCTTTAGAGTCAGGTACTTGGGACACATCAATTTATATAATAATAAATTTCAGCTGAAATGTCAAGGATTCCCTGTGCCAAATCATCCTTGACTATCCTGGCAGATCGAATCTATAATGCACGCACACCCAGAACAAGGTGAGAGTACCTTTATGCCGAGGAAGACCGCTGATGTCGACCTTAGCCGGGCCAAGGTGAGCATTTATCCCTCTGATGCTTCGATCTGGCACCGTTTTATTGGGGGGCGAGGCTACGCGGCAAAGCTGCTTTACGATGTCCTCCCGCCCACCATCGCCCCTTTTCATCCAGATAACCTCTTGATCTTCTCCAGCGGTCCTCTTACCGGTACCCCATGGCCGGCCTCCTCCCGCTACCACGTCACCACTAAATCTCCCCTCACCGCTGCCTATGGTTACGCCAACTCCGGCGGTTTCTTTGGCCCAGCCCTTCGCCACGCTGGATACGACGCCCTGATCATCCAGGGCTGTGCACCATCGCCCCTCTACCTGGCGGTCGACGATAACAAGATAGAGCTCTGGCCTGCTGAGGACCTCTGGGGCAAGACCACGACTGAGACCGAAGCCACGTTGCACCAGCGTCACCCAGGCTCACGCGTGGTCAGCATCGGCCCAGCCGGAGAGCACCTGGTCCATTTCGCGGCCATCATCAACGAATACCACCGCGCTGCTGCCCGCTGCGGTGTTGGCGCGGTGATGGGTTCCAAAAGGCTCAAGGCCATCGTTGTCCAAACAAGTCAACGCGAGGAGTATCCTCCCCTCTTTCGGCACCTCGCAAAGGAAGCCATGAGACAGGTTGTGGATAATCTTGGATCGCGCATCCTCCAACAATGGGGAACGGCCTCGTTGGTCGAACCAAAGAACAAGCGGGGAGACCTGCCTACCAAGAATCGCCAACTGGTACAATTTTCAGGAGTCTCCAGGGTGGACGCCCAAGCCCTGGCCACTTACGTCAGAGGCAAGCGAGGGTGTTTTGCCTGCCCGATCAAGTGCGCTCGCCTTTCCAAAGTGGCCGGGGGGCGGTTCGCCTGCGAACTGGAGGGGCCGGAGTTTGAGACGATCGATGCCCTGGGCCCTCTCTGTTTCAATGCTGATCTCGAAGCGATCATTTATGCTAACCTGCTCTGCAATCAATATGGATTGGACACCATCTCTGCCGGTGGCGTTATTGCCTTCGCCATGGAGTGTCACGAACACGGCCTCCTTGCTGATGATACGCTCAGTCTGGAATGGGGTGATACCAATACAATCATCGGACTTATAGAGAGAATAGCTTTAAGACAGGGAATCGGTGACCTGTTAGCTCTGGGGGTGAAAGGAGCTGCGGAAAGGATCGGGCGTGGGGCAGAGAGGTATGCTATGCATGTCAAGGGGCTGGAGCTCCCCGGTCAAGATGGACGCGTTGGGAAGGGCTTCGGCCTGGCGCACGTCACCTCCAATAGGGGAGGCGATCACCTCTACGCATTGCCCACCATTGATCAGGCGGGATTGCTCGAAACCGCCAAAAGGCTCTTCCCTGCCTTCCTGCCCGAAATAATGCAGACGGATTCAGAGAAGTATAAGGCTCATATGGTCGTGTACGGCGAACATTACAATGCTATAGCAGATGCCACTGGCATCTGCAAGTTTGCCTCTACACGCAGCCATGCCCTTTACCCAGAGGACGTGGCCCAGGGGCTGACCGCCCTCGGTTTTCCTTATACTACCGAGGAATTACTCAAAGCCGGGGAGCGCATCATCAATCTGGAGCGATTGTTCAACCTCAGGGAAGGATTATCCTCAGCCACCGATCGCCTCCCGGCCCGCCTCCTCACTGAGCCAGCCATCGTTTCAGACACTTCTGAGACAAGGACTTTCACCATCGATTTGGACCAGATGTTGCAGGAGTATTATCACCTTCGAGGCTGGTCGCCGCATGGCCTACCTCAGTCTATAAAGCTAGAAGAGCTCGGACTTTGATACGACTGGTTCTGGTCTATCGCGGCTTCTTCCGCAACCTCGTCGGCCTTGACCGGGAGATACTGGAGTTATCCCCAGGCAGCGATTTGAGCAGCGCCCTTAGGGCCGCTGTCTGCCGCCATACCGAGCTCGGCGTGGCTATCGACATAACCACCGGTGCTATAAAAGGGAATATCCTCGTCGGCTTAAATGGCCAGGTTCTCAACCCTCTCGATAACCCCCTGCTGCAAAGCGGAGATGTGCTTGAACTCGTCCCCCCAGCCGGGGGTGGCTGATTTGCCATCCAATGCCGATGGCGAGGTCGGAAATCCGGTCGTTGTTAAGCATCCAGATGAAGCAGGACCCCGGCAACCCCGCTGGTTTGTTGGGGTCTTTGGCTCAATTTCAGGGAGTACCCGAAACCAAACGGGGGATGATGCGCACCCATGTGCGTCCTCCATCGGTTGTTTTAAGCAGAAACGGGCCAGATTGAGTATAGCCAAAGGCCCAGCCCACCTGGTGGCTGACAAAGTTGAGTTTCGTCACATGCTCCAGACTCACATTGGGGGTGATCGCTGTCCAACTCCGTCCGCCGTCGCGTGTTTCGTAGAGTTTACCCCCGCCCTTGCGATAAGGCTCATCGGTAGCCCAGCCGTGGTTGAGATCAACAAAATCATAGATGACCGCGGACTGGATGGACGTTGTGGCACCCCAGGTCTCTCCTCCATCGTGTGTGACATAAAAAACGGTAACTGTCCCATCTCGATTATTAAATGTTACCGGGAGGAGGCCATCTCTGGCAGTGAAGAACATTGGTGGTTTGATCGAGAGTTGGGTGGATTGATGAGTGGGCGGAATCGTCAGATTCTGATGTTGCCAGGTACGACCACCATCCCTCGTTACATACAACCAGGCTTCACCCATAGAAGGTACGAAGCCCGTAGCCCAGCCGGTTGAGCTATCTCGAAAACGGATCCCGTTTTTGATGCCACCAAAGGGCAGGCTACCAGGCTTATTGGTGCCCGCGCCTGTGCTCGACACTCTGGTCCACATCTTCCCGCCATCTGTAGTCTGATATATCTCGACCGGTGATGATCCCAGGGCGACGCCGGAACTCGTCATGACCCAGCCATTTTGGGGGTCGACAAAGTCAAACTGCCCACCAACGATCGAGATGGCGAATTTATCCCAGGCCCTGCCTCCATCGACGGTGTGGAGGAGGGTGCTGGTCGAGCCGCCGTTGCCGCGCACAGCCACCCATCCAATGTTGGCGTTAAGGAAATATTCGCTAACTAAGGAGGCAGTTCCCAGTGCGGGGACTGGGATGCGAATGTCCCGCGGTGTAACGTCCATCCATCTGATTCCGCCATCGGTGGTCTGCAAGATGGATCTATCGGTCAACGCCCACCCTGTTGTCTCGTTGATCATGCGGATGGATGTCAGCGCCAATATTTCACGGTCATTATTTTTAGGTCTGGTCGGAGTCGGCGTGGTCGAAGCTGGCATCGGCGGGACAGCGCGCGTACTAGAGGGCATGGTCGAACAGGCAGCCACCATTCCGCTCAGAAATAAGAGCATCACCATAAGTACTGTCCCTGATGTTCGGTGCAGCATTTCTGTACCTTTATTTCCCCCTTCTCCCGTCCTTCGGAGAAGGACGGGAGAAGGGGGTAGGGGGGATGAGGGCCTAATCCTACTTATCAGCCGCCAGGCTCCCGCCCAAGCCCCAGTTTTGCTTGGAAACCTCGTGGATTATGATGGAGGTAGCCTCGTTCGGCACACCAAGAACATCCCCCACAGTCTTAGTCAACGCCTCTACCAGCCTCCGTTTCTGCTCCACTGTACGACCCTCCCACATCTCGACGATCAGCACAGGCATAGTCTTTTTCCTCCTTTAGCGGAATAAATCTTTTTCTTTAGGGCGCAGGAGCTCCCGGGCCGACCCTTCTCCCCGCGGATAAATTAAACCGCGCACGATCACGGCCGGAATCCCTTCGTCGCTTTGTCCCATCAACATGGAAGCAGCCGCGGCTATCTCATCGGCCATGGCCACGATAGTGCTGCGCAACTCATAGCCATAGAGATCACGGTGTCCTCTCCTGTCCAGGAGAGCCACCATTCCAGAGATTCCGATAGCCACGCCGACTGCCCCCTCCCGAAAGGCTCGGCCATGGGTATCGTTGATGATCACCGCCACATCTCGCCCGCAGAGGTCCCTAATCCGGCGGCGAATCCTTCTGGCCGAAGCATCTGGATCGTGAGGCAACAGGCCGACCACAATACCGTCCCCCTGAGGGATATTAGAGCGGTCAATGCCAGCATTGGCACAGACAAAGCCCAGCCGCTGCTCGACGATGAGTACCCCATCACGTGCCCTCAACACCTCAGCGGACTCCTGGAGGATGAGCTCAACGAGGCGGGCTTCCTTCCCCGTCGCCGCGGCTAAGTCCGAAGCCCTCGCCGAAGGTTGGACACCGTTGAGATCGACCAGCCTTCCTTCAGACTTGGAGACAACCTTTTGGGCAATTACCACGATGTCACCCTCGTTGAGCCCGTAACCGGACCGCTCGGCCGCTTCGTAAACGAGACGTGTCAGATCAGCGCCTTTTTGGATGTGAGGCATCCCCTCCAGGGGAATCAATGTTACTGGTTCCATATCATCACCTACAAGATGCCCGATCTGCCTGACATCTCAGCCTCTTCACCACCGGCTATCCCTGCCAGTCCAGCCGAGGCAACCTCAGGTTTCGGCCAAAGGGACCGCAATCTGGATAGGTCTTCGGGCAGGTCAATATCCAGGGCTAATCTGTCCGAATGGTAAATATACACCGCCAGACCCCTGCTCATAGCCAGTTGGCGATGGGTGGCAAAACTCCCCCGTCCATAACGATATGGTATGGCCCCAGGCGGGCGCAGAAAGAGGGCGTTCGTGCCATCCCCCCGCAATGAGGGGGCGATGACCATCACTCGCTCCTCATGGGAGAATCGGACGATCCTGTCAATATCCTCAGCGGTGACAAGGGGCACATCGCAGGGCAGGACGAGCACAGCCTTAGCCCCTTGCTCCATACACCACTGTCTTGCTTGATCGAGGGCCCTGTTGAGATCACAACCATGATCAAGAAGCACAGCCGCTCCCAACTCAGCCGCTAGGGAGAGCACCGCCTGATCCTGAGCGATAACCACTTTACCATCGATCTCTTCGGAGGTGGCCAGCGCTCTCAACACACGGTCCAGCATGCTCAGGGTCAGAATTTCTCTTTGGCGCGGACCGAGGGCTGGCGCCAGCCTTCGCTTTCCCTGCCGAAGCCTTTTCACCGGAACAATAGCCCATACCACCACCTTAACCGCTCCACCTCAGGATCTTCCTGGCTAAGCTTATCCTGTCCATATCGTCTCTCATCACGGTATCAGTAACCAGAACCTCCAGCTCCAAAGAGCGGATACGCCCCTCCTGCGCGCTGTCCACCTCATCCAGAACGAAGCCAGTCAGAAAATCAGCGTAGAGCTGCGCTACCCCGTAGGCTGAAACCTCCAGGCCAAGACCCTTCAGCATCCTGGCTGCTGGACCACGGATGGCCTGTCCACCGATGATGGGGCTCACAGCCACTTTTCGGGCAGCGGAGCGCTTAAGCATACCCCTAACCCCCGCGAGGGCCAAAATAGGTCCGATGCTGACAATGGGATTAGAGGGACAGAGAACGATCAATCTGGCTCTTTCCAGGGCTTGCGCAGCTTGGTCCGAGAGCCTCGCCTCGTCTATGCCTTGAAACCGTATGCCGCGGACCTCGTCCTGCCCCCTGCGACGGACAAAGTAATCTTGGAAGTCGAGCCAGCCATCGTCCGTTTGGACGAGTGTGGCTACGCGCTGATCGCTCATAGGTAGGAGTGTCGCTTGAACGTGCAGCGATTGAGCCAGAAACTGAGTCGCCTCGGTAAGGCTTTTGCCTGTTCTTAGCATCTGTGTACGCAACAGGTGAGTAGCGATGTCCCTATCACCTAGAGCGAACCAGGTTTCCTGTCCATAGGTTCTGAGCATGGAAAGGGCGTTGAAGGTATCCTCCCTTATACCCCAGCCCGTTGAAGGGTTAGCCAATCCAGCCAAAGTATACATTATCGTGTCAAGGTCTGGAGAGACGTATAGCCCACAAATCTCTAAATCATCGGCTGTATTAACGATGCAGGTAAGGTTTTCGGGCGTGGTGCAGGCTGCCAGTCCGTAGATCAGTTTGGCTCCACCCACGCCCCCAGCTAGGGCAACGATCATAGGCGCTCCTTACAATGATGGCGCATCATAATCCTTTTAGCGATAGTAGACCAGGGAATGAAGAGGACACCGCTCAGGAGCCTGCGGACTCTCGGCGGCGTAGCCCAATGTGAGCAGCGCCTGGGGCCGGAGATCATTCGGAATATCCAGGACCCGCCGAATGACATCAGGACAAAAGAGAGGAGCACACAGCCAGCATGCGGCCAGGCCGCGCTGATGAGCCATCAGTAACATGTTCTGGATAGCTGCCCCAATGCTCTGAACAGCCATCATCATCTCCGCCTCCTGGCGAGCGGCGTCGGGATAGACGTCCAGGTTCTCGCTACTCAGGCAGACGAGGATAAGCACAGGGGCCTCCTCGAGACGCCTACAGGAGGCGGCCATGCGGAATTCGATCACCTTCTCCAACAGTCCATCTCTTTCCATATCCCGTTGCCACTCGGCAGCCATGGCCCTGGCCAGGCGAAGCCGCTGCTCCCGTTTGCTGATGACCACAAATCGCCAGGGTTGGGCGTTATGCGGCGATGGGGACCAGCGGGCAGCCTCCAGGAGCTCTTCCAGCAATGTTGCCTCAACCGGTCGTTGTGCATAGCATCGCACCGATCGTCGGCCCCTTATAATGGCTAGCAAATCCATCTCTGACAGCACGGCTACTCTCCCTTCCCCTGGTAACCAGCGGCGTACGACGTAGTATGCCCTCTAATTATACTCTTCCAAAGGCTGTCTAAAAAGCTTATGTACTCCTCCCATTGCCCATTGTCTGCTTGACTAGTTTTCTCCCCTCTGGTATACTCTCCTTGACCCCAAGAAGGGGGCGAAAAGGATGGCGAGAGAATTGAAGAAAATCCATGTCACACCGGGGAGCGAACTAGCTCGGCTTTTGGAGCAAGCTGCACTTGCGCCGCTTATTCTAGAAAAAGACGGTGAGCGTTACCGCCTCAATCGGGAGGAGGAAAAAGAAGATATCTGGGCCGGCTATGACCCGGAAAAAGTGCGCAAGGCCCTGGCTCAGACAGCCGGCAGTTGGGCGGATATTGATACAGACGCCTTGATTGCAGATATTTATCGCGCTCGTGAAGAAGGCTCCCGACCAGCCAATCGACCATAATGTCATACATTCTTTGGGGGCGAAAATGGCCCTAAAGCAGGCGATTAAGGGGGTGAAAACTGCTAGCATCTATACCATGGAAGGAGGCCAGAGATGGCTATCACGGACTGGATACAAGGGGCGCTGGTGGGCGTGACATTCCTGCTCGCCGTCGTCGCCTTCCTCTCCCTTCGGCAACAGAACGACCAGATGAGAAAGTTGGTTATGCCCATGCCCCTCCCCGACGGCAACTGGCTGTATCCGAGGAATGCCCCGGTCGGACAACAGAAACCGGTCGCCCTCAGGAACATCGGGAGCGGTTCCGCCTTGCAGCTGCAGTGGGAGGTCGACTTAGTAGTTCGAGTCTCAGACGGGCCCCCGCAGCCTCGGGCGCACACGCTCATCACGTACTTAGAGCCAAGGGAAACTGAAAAACTATGGAGCACGATAGGCCCCCAGGAAGGCTTCCTGATAGGAGATGGTTTTCAACTCACCCTGTGGTATAACGACATCTTCGGGAACCATTACCGCTGCGTCTTCGAGCGACGTGGCGAGGCTTGGCAAAAGACCCACCAGAGGCAAGAGCGGGGTCGTCTCCCTCTCCGGGGACCCAATACGATGGGGCTGTAGATTCAGTTCGTACCTCCACCCTTTTGAGCGTCACGGACCGGAACCCCATTAGGCGCTCACCGGTTCTTAGACAAAAGGAGCACTAATGTCCAATAATGCTTGCTTTCCTCTTTGCTTCTAACCTGCTTTTAGCCTCGTTTTCGCCCTGTTAGGAATTTTTGAAAAGTGGACTCCTTAACGATTCAAAAGTGGGCTCTAGGGAACTCCTTTAGCGGGTAAGTGACAGATTGTACCATCCGGTTTTCCCACCATATGCGAACCTCGATTAGACCTCGTTCCACCTCAGGAACAAGGTGAATCTCAACCTCCTCCCGGAGGGGCACATGGGGCACGGCTATCTCATGGTTGAATAGGGAAATCCTCCGATAGCCATTGACCATCCTTCTCTCCCGCAAGCAGAAGACATCTTTAGGTGAGGTATATGGCTTGGGTAATGCAAAAGGCCTGAACAGGCTGTTTCCCCTCTTTCCTGGCCTTCTCAAAGCTAATGCTCGGTATCTCCCTCTGTGCTTGACAAATGGGGGGAGTGATATAATGTTGACAACAGAGCGATAAGACCCCTGACAAACGGGCTTGCCCGAAGCGATTTCGCTATTCCGCAGAAAGCAAGCTGCGGAAAGGAGGGTGTGATGGCGCAAGATGCCTATCAGAGGGAAGCGGTAGCAGCTCCAAGCAAGGGAACAACCCCTCAGGGGCTGCCGGTGGGTCCAGCCATCGAGCCGTTGATCGCGACCGGCTTAGTGGTGACCAAAGCCAACCTCGTCAAAGCGCTGCGGATATACGTCCCCCAATTGGTTGACATCACCTCTTTGAACGACGAGCGTTTCCTGCTGAGCCTGACCCCACTTACCCCAGAGGGGAATAAGTAAAGGAGGTCAGCATGCCCGAGTGTAGCTGCAACATTTTTCCGGCGAGCCTGGGTAATGTCACCTTCGGGGCCAAGGTTGGAATTGGGATAGACCCGGCGGTGGAGCCAGGGGTCCAGCTGGACCTATCTCAGAACCTACGGATTGGCAGTGCAGGGAGGATTACGCCTGCGAGTGGAAAGGGGCTGGAGCTTTTCTATTATGCTGCTGCCGATGGCTTCTATCTGGAGGCCTACGATTATGGAGTCTCCGCCTACAAGCCGCTCAGGATCCAGGGGAGTCCCGTGGTGTTTGCTGCCGGCAACGTGGGCATTGGGGTGGTGGATCCAGGTCAGAGATTAGAGGTTGCAGGCAACATCAAGCTTGTTGGGCAGTGGGATATTATAGGAGGCTCAGGGACTGGTGAGGATCTCGACCTGAAAATAGGGAATGATGGTGGTAACGTGATCATTAGGGATACGGCGGACAATATCCTCTTCAGACAGTTCAACAACGGGCAGTTGGTTTTAGGATATCGTGGCAACGTCGGCATTGGGACGACGGATCCGAGGGCGAAGCTGGATGTGGCGGGTGTGATCAACACAACCCTTATCGAATTTGGCGGTTCTGCAAGATATATGTATTGGGATAGCGCTCAACTTAGAATCAACGCCGGAATAGCGATGAACCTTATTCTTCAGGTCTCATCCCCAAGGAGGCGATAACCCCCGAGGAGCCATCCCAGTAGATAGCGCTTAAGTCCTTCCCCCAGGCCTCTGGTGTAAAGAAAACACCAACCATTTCAACCACCTCGTTTTTGACCTTCCCACCCGTTAACGGTCCCCTGCCCCAAAATGGTGATTGCTTTTGCTGCTGAAAGATGGTACCATTCAGTCACAGCGGCAAGGAGTAGCTGGTGCTCATCTTACCTGAGACTGCCAACTGACCATAGGCCAGGGATCCAACACCACTCTAAGACGGCCATTGGTTAACTATTAACTGGATATTCCCGGACACCAAATGTTTGGTCCATCCCACCATTCGATCCCACAACCTGGTAAGGGGTTTGGCAATATGAGAGGATGGATTTTGACCATCCTTATATCCCTGCTGCTCATTGCCTATCTGGCCAGCGGATTGGAAGGGCGTCCCGGCCGTGGCGCACAAACCCCTGGGCCAGCCCTCCTAAGTCGTATTGTCCAACGAGGAACGGTAAAGGGTGAGGCAGTCACCCTGAAAGCGCCAGATCTCCAGGCAGGCACCCTGGAAGGACTGCATGCTGCACCCGACCCCAATCAGGCTGGCTCCTCTCTCCTCGCCCTGGTCGATGGTTCCAGCGAAGGCAGCTTCACCTCTGGTCCGGTGGCCGCTCCGTTTCCCTTCAGCGATGTGGGCGTACGTTGGACAGGCGATCTTCCGACCAATGCTCAAGTGGTCATCGAACTGCGCACCAGCAAAGATGGCGTCACCTGGAGTGAATGGCGTGCAGTGGAACCCGACGAAGATCTACCCCCCGGGCCAAACGGCGAGCTCTCTAGCGCCCTGCTGGCCGTCGACGGTAAGGACTTGCACACCTATGCGCAAGCCCGGGTGGGCCTGCAGGCAAGCTCCACTGGTTCTGAAGCGAAGCCTGCCCTCAAATCACTGACCTTCGTTTTCATCGATGCGAGCCGAGGACCTACGCGAGAACAGGCAGTGCAGGCCAGTCGCATAACGGCCAAGCAGCTCACGGCCCAGAGCCAAAACCTTGATAAGCCGCCTGTCATCCCCCGTACGGCCTGGGGCTCACCGGATGGTGAAGGCAGCCCCGATTGGCCACCTGAATATCGCACCGTGAGCAAGATCATCATCCATCATACGACCAATGCCAACAGTGATACCGATTGGGCAGCGAGGGTTAGAGCCATTTGGTATTACCACACCATAACTCAAGGTTGGGGTGATATTGGTTACAACTACTTGATTGATCCTGATGGCTATGTCTACGAAGGAAGGGCTGGGGGGGACGACGTCGTCGGCGGACACGCCTTGAAATATAACTGGGGGAGCCTGGGCGTAGGCCTCCTGGGTACTTTCACCAGCGTTGAGCCCACGCAGGCAGCACAGAACAGCCTGATAAACCTGATGTCCTGGAAGTGCTACCAACGGGCCATCAATCCAGGTCTGAGTGACTTTTTTGTAGATAAATTGCTGCCCAACATCATGGGACATCGCGACGCCATGCCCCCTACCCAGCCTGGGGGGACGACGTGTCCGGGCAGCAGTCTATATGCATTGTTACCAACCTTTCGCCGACAGGTCTATCAGCGCGTAGCCCAGGCCCCTATCTCCGCTGAGATCACCTCCGCTAGCTTTGAGCCAGTGACTGTGCCCTCTGGGCAGCTTCTCAAGGTGAATGTAACAGTAAGGAATAATGGCAGCCTTCCCTTAGAAACTCAAGGGCCACCGCCGGGGTACGTCTATGAGGAAGGGGAGATCTTCTCCAATCCAGAATTTGCCCGTATCAGGGTTGGTGTTGACTACGGAGATCGTGACCCGCGGGCCAAAAACCACCCCTACCGTTGGGGTTTGGGAGGGACCCTAGCTCCCGGCGCTAGCACGACGGTAACGGGCTACATTCGGCTGGTCAACACCAAGACGACCAATTATTGGGCGGGGATAGCCCGCGAAGGGATTGGATGGACCGACAATAACCGGGGCACCATTTCCATAACGGTGGCTCCATTTGTTACTATCTCAGGAACGGTGAGAGATAATCGAGATGTGCCGATATGGGGGGCTAAGGTCAGCGCCGTCGCTGCTTCAGGAAGCAGCGTTTCGGCTACAACAGATAGGGCTGGACATTATGAGCTCCCCAATCTGACCGCAGCCAATTACACCTTGCTCGTAGAGGATGCAGGCTTCGGTCGGCTCCCGGAGATGCGTAACTTCACGGCCAGCTCCAGCTCAACCACTGTTGACTTCAATCTACCACCAAGCACTAACCTCCTCGGGGAGGACTGGGACTTTGAGGCGAGTGGGAGCAAGTGGTATAAGACGACGAGTGTGGACCTCGCCTCAGGACACACCGGTAACTATGCCGCCCGCCTGACCAACTCCGGAGAACTGACCAGGGAGGTAGCCATACCGGCCTCCATCTTTGAGCCCACTCTCTCGTTCGTCTATAAGTTGCAATCAGTGAGCCCTACCGATAGGCTCACCATCAAAGTAGAATCTGGCTCAACCTCGGTAGAATCAGACGCCGAAGCGACGGGCGAGGTGTGGCGTCATAAATACTTCGCTCTTGACGCCTATAAGGGGAAAACAATCAAGGTACGGTTTATGCTCAGCGCCGGGGCCGGCACTCAAGCGCTTATTGATGAGGTAAGCGTTGGTCCCGCCTCCGGCGGACCAAACAAGCTCATCCTTCCTTTCCTCCCCAACCGCTGAAACAGGGAACCTTTTCCTAGTACGCAGCGTCTACATTAAGAAACTCACTTAAGGAGGATGTCTAATGAAAACTAACCTCTTCGCCATTGTGATCGCAGTGGCGGCCATCATCATCGCTGCCGCCGTCACATTCGCTCCAAGATGGGAGATCCGCTCAACCGCTGCGGCCCAGACGCTGACCCCCAGTGGCATCACCGTCTGGGGCGATGGTTCGGTCAAGGCCGCGCCAGACATCGCCTATGTCACCGTCGGTGTTCAAACGAGGGCAGCGACTGCTCAGGAAGCCCAAAGGGAGAATGCCTCAGCAATGAAAAATGTTCTGGCTAAACTGGAACAGCTGGGACTCACGAAAAAGGATCTCCAGACCAGCGGGATCAACATCTACCCGGTCATGGAGAAGCCCGGTACCGTCTCCGGCTACACGGTCACTAACAATGTTATGGTGACCGTCCATGATGTGAGTAAGGCTGGAGAGGTGTTCGATGCCGCTATAGGGGCCGGGGCAAATACTGGCGGCAACGTCCGCTTTGCTATTAAGGATGATAGTAAGCTGAGACAGGCTGCTCTGGAGGCGGCGGTGAAGGCAGCCAGGCCAAAGGCCGAAGCCATCGCCTCAGCCTTGGGGGTGAAGATAAAGGACGTGCAATCAGTGACCGAGGAGTACGGGGGTGGGCCAATGCCTCTCCCTTATGCTAAGGGTGCTGAGGGGATGGGCGGTACTCCGATTCTACCTGGGGAATTAACCATTACGGCCAGGGTGCGCATTGTTTACAGCTACTGATCCCTGAAGAGACCAGGCGCTCGTCTTCTCTACCCGCACCATAGCCATCTGACCAAGCCAGTCACGCTCATCCTGGAAGAAAACAAGCTTGTTCGTCCGAGTGCGGCCCTGCCATTTGCCCTTTTCCCTTCCCTCTACCAGAACTTCCACAACCTGGCCAAGCAGGGCCGCATTCCGCTCCGCAGCGATCCTCTCCTGTAACTCCTCCACCGCCGCTAAGCGTGCCTTCTTCACCACTTTGGGCACATCGTCGGGCATCTTGGCTGCTTTCGTGCCTGGACGGGGCGAGTACATGGCCACGTGCACAACGTCGAAGCGTAGCTCCTGGAGCAGGTTGTAGGTATTTTGAAACTCCTCCTCGCTCTCCGTGGGGAAACCGACGATGACATCGGTGGATAGGCTGATACCAGGGATGGCCTCTCCGATACGGGCGACCAGCTCACGGTACATGGCCACCGTGTAGCCACGTCCCATAGCTCTGAGGATGCGGTCATCACCGCTCTGGACAGGCAGGTTAAGGTGTTCGCACACCTTGGGCAGGATGGCCATCGCCTGAATGAGCTTAGCGGTCATATCCTTCGGGTGCGAGGTCAAAAAACGGATGCGCCAAAGCCCCTCTATTCCATTCAGGTTCGCCAGGAGGTCGGCCAGGTCCGTCTTTCCAGGCAGGTCATGCCCATAGCTATCAACATTCTGCCCCAGCAGAGTAACCTCACGCGCCCTCTCCGCCACCATCTTTTTTACTTCGTCTATGATCTCCGCTGGTGGCCGACTCCGTTCTCGTCCTCGCCGATAAGGAACGATACAATAAGTGCAAAATTTGTCGCAACCATAGATGACCGCTACCCAGCGGGTTGGCCGGCCTACCGCAGACGGCGTGGCGCGGCTCACTGTGGGATATTGCAAGCTGGCCTCAGGACACTGTTCTGGAGCCCAGGGGAGCGGCAACGGGGCAAGGTGAGCTTTTGCCAGAGGTTCTGGAGACTTAGAGGGTAGACGGTCACGCACGATTTCCACAAGCGGCTCGACCGCAGAGGGACGCAGAAAGACATCTACATCTGGCCACCTCCGCCGCAGATCGCTTATATCCGGCCCCACTACGCAGCCCATCAGAGCAATAATCTTCTGCGGATGTTTCCGCTTGAGCGGTTTAAGCGATCCTAACTTACTCCAGACACGCTCTTCAGCGCTCTGGCGAACACAACAGGAGTTCAATACAATGACATCAGCCCTCTCTATTTCCGCTATCGGTTCCAGGCCAAGCTCCTCGAGGGCCGCGGCCATGCGCTCGGAGTCGGCCTTATTCATTTGACAACCGATGGTCCAGACATGGTATTTCATAAACAGGCTTATTGTTCGGCCAGGGTGGTCAGCCATCCCTGCAACTTGATTAGTTTCTCCCGTTGGGTATCCAGCTTGACCTGTTCCTTCTCGACAACGTCGGCCGGCGCTCTCGTTCGGAAATCCTCGTTGGCTAAGCGTTCTTCAAGGCGAGCTATCCCTTGTTGGACCGTCTCTTTTTCCCTTTCTAGGCGCCGCCATTCCTCGGCCAGGTCAATTACGCCCTCCACCGGCAGGTAAATCTCCACCCCTCCGGCTAGCAGGCGCAAGCTATTCTGCGGCCTTTCATGTAACAGCAGCGCTACCTGAAGGGGTCGGACCCTAGCCAGACTGGTAATGATCTTACTTTGCTCTGTCAACAGCCCCTGCTGTTCAGCGGCTACGAGGATAGCCGGGATATAGCGTGCTGGCTCAATCTGGAACTCAGCCCTGGCGTTTCGAATCGCTCGCACAACACTGATGATTACGGCCATTTTCCTTTCCGCCTCCAGGTCACGCTCCCCTGGCTGTGGCCAGGGAGAGACCATCAGGCTATCACTCCGCTGGGGCAGATGTTGCCATATCGCCTCCGTGACAAAAGGCATGAAGGGATGAAGCAAACGGAGGGCTGTGTCTAATACACTGCCCAGCACGCTCTGGGCCATCCGTCTCTCAACGGCATCGGTACCATAGAGCCTAATCTTGGAGATCTCGATGTACCAATCGCAGAACTCGCCCCAGAAGAATTCATTAAGCAGACGTCCAGCCTCACCAAATTGATATTCCCCCATCAGACGAGTTGCCTCAGCGATCACGTAATTGCTGCGACTGAGAATCCAGCGATCGGCTAACTCCTGGCCAACTGAGGGTGATTTTACCTGGTCATAATTGCCCACTGGGCTTGTGCTAACCACAAAGCGGGCCGCATTCCAGATCTTATTGGCAAAGTTGCGAGCGGCTTCCAGCTTCTCTGGAGAGAGCTTCATATCATTACCCGGGCTACTACCGGTGATGATGCTGAAACGCAGGGCATCGGCCCCGTACCTGTTGATCACATCCAGGGGATCAGCTACATTCCCCTTGGACTTGCTCATCTTCTCCCCCTTTTCATCACGCAACAGGCCATGAATGTAGACATCCCGGAAGGGTATCTCCCCTGTGCACTCCAGCCCCATCATTATCATCCGCGCTACCCAGAAGAAGATGATGTCATAGCCGGTTTCCATAACATCTGTGGGATAGAAGTAACGTAGATCCTCCGTATCATCAGGCCAGCCAAGTGTACTGAAGGGCCAGAGCGCCGAGCTGAACCAGGTATCAAGGACATCCGCGTCCTGAACTAAAGATTCGCCCTCACAACGAGAACACGACTTCGGCGTCTCGGTGCTGACATTGATCTGTCCACAATCCTGGCAGTACCAAACCGGGATACGGTGCCCCCACCAGAGCTGTCGTGAGATACACCAATCGCGAATGTTCTCCATCCAATTGAAATAGATCTTACTGAATCGCTCCGGAATAAAACGAATGCGTCCCTCTTGCACAACCTTGATGGCTGGTTCAGCCAGGGGCTTAATGCGCACGAACCATTGCTCTGAGATGAGGGGCTCAATGACCGTACGACAACGGTAGCAACGGCCAACAGCGTAGGTATAGTCCTCGACCTTAACCAGGAACCCCTCTGATTGCAGGTCGTCCAGGATCGCCTCCCGACAGGCATAGCGATCAAGTCTGGCATACCTGCCGGCATTTTCATTCATTGTCGCATCCGGGTTCATCACATTGACCGCCGGTAGATGGTGCCTAAGGCCGATCTCATAGTCGGTCGGGTCGTGGGCTGGGGTCACCTTTACTGCCCCCGTACCAAAGTTCGGCTCCACCGCGGCATCGGCGATGATGGGGATAACACGGCCAACGATGGGAAGGATGGCCGAGCGACCAATCAGTGAGGCATAGCGCTGGTCCTGCGGATTTACGGCCACCGCTGTATCCCCAAGGATCGTCTCGGGACGAGTAGTCGCTACGGTTATATACCCCTCCCCTCCGCCGCTGGCATCGCTCAGGGGATAGCGCACAAAGTAAAGGTTACCACTCCTCTCAGTGTGCTCTACCTCTAGGTCAGAGAGGGTCGTCCCGCAGCGTGGACACCAGTTGATGATATATTTCCCTCTATAAATAAGTCCTTTGTTGTAGAGGCGGACGAAGGCTTCACGTACGGCGCGTGAAAGCCCCTCATCGAGAGTAAAACGCTCCCGCGTCCAGTCGCAGGAGGCACCCAGACGGCGCAGTTGATGGGTGATTATGTTCCCGTACCTCTCCTTCCATTGCCATACCTGCTCTACAAACCTCTCGCGACCCAAATCTTGCCGGGTCAATCCCTCCTTAGCTAGCTCCGCTTCGACCACGTTCTGCGTCGCAATTCCGGCGTGATCGACGCCAGGTAGCCAGAGTGTGGGATATCCCTGCATTCGGCGCCAGCGAATCATCAAATCCTGGAAGGATATGAACATAGCGTGACCATGGTGGAGCTCGCCCGTTACATTTGGAGGAGGAATGACAATGGTGAACGGCTTCTTCGTCCAGTCAATCTGCGGCGTAAAGTAGCCGCTCTTTTCCCAAAACTCATAAAGCCTCTCCTCCACCAGGCGGTGGTTATAAACCTTAGGCATTTCCGTTTCGGCCGCTGCTGCCTGCCCTATCATAGGACATCCTCCCCTCAGTGAGCGATAACAAAAACCCCTTCGTGTCTTAAGGACGAAAGGGGAGATGTTCGTAGTATTGCCATTATCTTAAGCCACCACGGAGAGGAAGTCAAGGTCACTTAAGGCGTGCTGACCTTGGCAGCGTCTCGCCCCTGTCCTTAGAGCCCCCGCTTTAATCAAACGTTAAAGGAAATTTTACTTTCTATTGATGATTCTTAAAATAGATGTTAATTCATTTATGCTATGCTATCTCTAAAAAGAAAGGGGGTGCACGATGAAAATCGCCATCTTTAGCGACATCCACGCCAATATCTATGCTCTCGAGGCGGTCCTGGCCGCTATAACCAGGGAGAAGCCTGCTAAGATATTTTGCCTGGGAGATTTGGTAGGCTATGCACCCTTCCCCAACGAAGTGATAGGCTTCCTTCGCCAGGAGGATATCCCTACCATCCTGGGAAACTATGATGACGGGGTCGGTTTTGAGCGCGCTGACTGTGGCTGCGTCTACCGAGACCCAGAGTTGGAACGGCTGGGCAGGATCTCCCTGGAGTGGACGAAGGTTCATACCACTGAGAAGAATAAGTCCTACCTGCGCAGCTTGCCAAAGGAGATCCGCCTTGAGGCTGAAGGGAAAAGCTTCCTCCTCGTCCACGGTAGCCCCCGTAAACTGAACGAATATGTCTACGCTGATCGACCCCAAGCCACCCTGGAGCGAATAGCCCAGAGCGCGCAGGCTGATGTTCTCCTTTTCGGCCACACCCATCTGCCTTACCAGAAACAGGTGGGTCGGGTCCTTTTCATCAATGCTGGTAGCGTGGGTAAGCCCAAGGACGGCGATACGCGGGCAGGCTACGTCCTCCTGGAGCTCTCCGCCTCAGGAATCGAGGCGGAATTCAGGCGGGTTCTGTACGCCGTCGATGTCGTGGCTATGGCCATCAAGGAGCATGGACTCCCAGAGCAGTTCGCCAGACAGCTAAAGAGCGCAAGTCTCTAAATGACCGAATATTTCTAGCAATGACCGTACAAAATGTTTACAGAGCTTTAACCCAGACTTAAACAAGCGTTAACAACGGTGTGCTACAGTGATTGTGGCTGAGATCAAAATGATGTATCCTAAAGGAGGAAAACAATGAAATTTAAGTCACTAACAGCTGCCATTGTCGGACTGACCGTCATCGGACTACTCCTCATAGCCGGCGGGTGTGGACCCCAGACACAACCAACAGGGGAAAAACTCTCTGGTCGCGTCACCGCGGCCGGCTCAACGGCTCTACTGCCTCTCGCAAAAGAGGCGGCTGAGCGCTTTATGCAAAAATATCCAGGGGTAAACGTTAACGTAAGTGGTGGAGGTAGTTTCACTGGCCTCACCCAGGTGGCCAGTGGAGCGGTAGATATCGGCGATTCCGATGTTCCTGCCACAGCCAGCAGGGATATTGATCCCAAGGAGTTAGTAGATCACAAGGTATGTGTAGTCGGTTTCGTTACGATCGTCCACCCGGGACTCACGGTGGATAACCTCACACGCCAGCAGGTAGTAGACGTATTCACCGGCAAGATTACCAATTGGAAAGAGGTAGGCGGCCCTGACCAAAAGATCGTGCTCGTTCTACGCCCCATGGCCTCAGGCACGCGGGCCGTCTTCAAGAAAGAAGCGCTCAATGGCAAAGAGGAGGCTTCAGGCATCGCCCTCACGCAAGACTCGTCAGGAGCGGTTAAACAGGCCGTGGCCCAGACCCCAGGGGCCATCAGCGTTGATGGACTGGCTTATCTGGACAGCTCAGTCAAGCCCCTGAAGTTCGATGGGGTGGAGGCGAACGCCGCGAACATCACCAGCGGTAAGTACCCCATCTGGTCCTACGAGCATATGTATACTAAAGGCGAACCGAAAGGAGCAACCAAGGCTTTCCTGGACTACATCCTCTCCGAGGAGGTACAACGAGGGATCGTCCCCAAGCTCAAGTACATCCCTATAGTGGATATGAAGGTACAAAGGTCAGAATGAGAGTGAACATAGGATTGGTCTAGTGAACAAAGGTATAGCCACTAGGGAAAAAGGAGAACAGGGCACGGCTGCCAGCCTATTCAGACTCGAACGTCGAACCAGCGCGGCTGTCAGCCAGGTTCTATTTACGCTCTGCGCCTTGTTGCTTATCCTCATCATCATCGCCCTGTTCTACTTTATCGGCTCTAATGGACTGGCCATTTTCGTCATGGGTAGGGCCAGTCCCTTGACCTTTCTCGCCAGCAGTGATTGGCGACCGGACCACGATGTGGTCGGTGCCTTCGTCTTCATCTTCGGTTCCATGAGCGTCACGGCCCTGGCCATTCTTATGGCCACACCTCTGAGCGTGGGGGCGGCCATCTTTATGACGGAGATAGCCCCCGGCTGGGGCACCCGCCTCCTGCAACCAGCTATCGAGCTCTTTGTAGGCATCCCTTCAGTGGTTTATGGTTGGATCGGACTCACCGTCTTGGTACCACTCATCCGCCAGCACTTCGGAGGCGTTGGCTTCAGCCTGCTTGCAGGAGGACTGGTACTGGCGGTGATGATCCTGCCCACCGTTACAAGCATTGCTACTGATAGCCTCCGTAGATTACCCATCGCTTTAAAGGAGGCGAGTCTGGCCATAGGTGCTACCCGCTGGCAAATGATTTGGCATGTACTCGTTCCAGCCGCCCTGCCTGGCATCCTGACGGCCATCATCCTGGGGATAGGACGGGCTATCGGTGAGGCGTTGGCCGTGCAGATGGTTATCGGCAACTCTCCCCGTCTGCCTCATTCTATCTTCGAGCCGGCTTCCACGCTGACCAGCATCATCACCATGGATATGGGCAATGCCGTGCCCGGCTCCGTCTGGAGCGACGCCCTGTGGTCTATGGCCCTGTTATTATTACTCATCTCTTTCCTCTTGATCCTGACGATCAGACTGTTCGTCCGGAGGATAATGGTATAATGAGTGCACGCACTATTGATCGCCTGGCGACGATCGGGTTATACCTGGTAGCCGTGGTCATTATGGGCATCTTGCTCTGGCTCATAGGTTATATCCTCTGGCAGGGAATACCAGTATTGTCCTGGCATTTCTTGACGGCCCCCTCCAGCGAGATAAGCGCCGGAGGTGGTGTAGGACCACAGCTATTCAATTCCATTTATTTGGTGGTTCTGTCTATGCTTATCACCGTACCCATCGGTTTAGGAGCCGGACTCTATATGGCCGAGTACGCCGGAACGGGCTGGTTGACTGAAACCATCCGTTTCTGCACTGAGGCATTGGCCAGCATGCCCTCCATCATCATTGGGCTGTTCGGACTGCTGGTCTTCGTCAATCTCACTGGCTGGGGGTTCACCCTGATGGGAGGGGCGTTGGCCCTCGCCCTTCTAAACTTACCGGTAATGGTGCGGGTGAGCGAGGAGGCCATTAAGAGTGTGCCAGTCTTCTTGAAGGAGGGGAGCTTGGCCTTGGGAACCACCCAGTGGCAGACTATTCGGGAGGTGCTTTTGCCATCAGCCCTGCCGGGGCTGGTCACTGGGGCCATCCTTACCGCAGGGCGAGCTTTCGGGGAGGCAGCCGCGCTCATCTACACCGCCAGTGTAATGCCAGGCCGTCCCTTGGACCCCAACCCATTTCGGCCAGGAGAAACCTTAGCTGTACATATCTGGTACATCAACTCCGAAGCCCTGGTATCCGATAAAGAGCGCATCGCCGATGGCTCAGCGGCTATACTAGTGATCGCTCTGCTCACCTTCACCCTCCTGGCCAGGTTTCTGGGACGTTATGCCTATAAACGGATTACAGCAGCCTGATAATCTTTACGACGGAGAAGAGGACGAATCGAATGCAGTTGAATAGGTCCTTTCAGGGAGTACTGACAGCTCCTAGAGAAGGTAATAAATCTCTTAAGAAAAAGATGGAGGTAAAGAGCCTCGATTTCTATTATGGGTATTTTCAAGCCCTTAAGGATATCAATCTGCCCATTTGGGAACGACGCATTACAGCCGTTATCGGTCCATCAGGGTGTGGCAAGTCCACTTTCCTGAGGACGCTTAACCGTATGAATGATATTATCCCCGGGATTAAGATCGAGGGAGAGGTGTGGCTTGATGGGCAGGACATCTATGATCCTCGTGTGGATATGGTGGCCGTGCGTAAAAGGGTAGGTATGGTTTTCCAGCGGCCGAACCCCTTCCCTAAATCCGTCTTCGATAACGTGGCCTTCGGTCCCCGCATGCATGGTCACCACCGACCTGGGGAGTTAGTGGATATCGTCGAAAGAAGCTTGAGACGGGCTGCCCTCTGGGATGAAGTCAAGGATAAATTGCACAAGTCGGCCCTCATCCTCTCCGGAGGACAGCAACAACGATTATGCATCGCCAGGGTGCTGGCCGTGGAACCAGAAGCAATTTTGATGGATGAGCCTTGTTCAGCCCTTGACCCCATCGCTACCCTCAAGATCGAGGAGCTGATGCACGAGCTCAGCAAAGATTACACAGTGGTCATCGTAACGCACAACATGCAGCAAGCCGCTCGTGTTTCAGACTACACCGGAGTATTTATGATGGACACTGATCGCGCTGGAGAGATGGTCGAATACGGTGAGACAAGACAAATATTCACCGCTCCGAGGGATAGGCGTACCGAAGCCTATATCACCGGCCGGATCGGCTGATTCAGGAGGGATAGCTATGCCGAGAGAAGCATTTGAGCGACAATTACAGGGTCTTCAGGATGACCTCCTCGTGCTGGGCAGCATGGTGGATAAGGCTATCGATCGGTCAGTTGAAGCCCTCAAGAGGCGCGATGTGGAGATGGCCAAGCAGGTCATTAAAGATGATGCCGAAATAAATAAGAAGCGCTTCGAGATCGAGGAAAATTGCCTTCTCCTTATCGCTACCCAGCAGCCGATGGCTACCGACTTAAGAGTCATCGCCGCAGTGATGAACATCATCGTCGAATTGGAGCGGATGGCCGACCACGCCGAGGGCATCGGCAAGATCGTGGTCATGATGGGTGATGAACCGCTACTCAAGCCGTTGATCGATATCCCTCGCATGTCCGAGAAGGCGCGCCAGATGCTGCGCCGCAGTCTGGATGCTTTTCTGAACAGAGATGTGGAGGCAGCCAAGCAGATCAGCAGCGAGGATGATGAGGTAGATGCTCTCTATAATCAGGTTTACCGGGAGCTACTAACCTATATGCTGCAGGATCCTCGGACAATCAGTAGGGCTACTCATCTACTCTGGGTGGCCCACAATCTGGAACGCATCGCTGATCGCGTGACCAATATCTGCGAGCGGGTGGTCTTCACCGTAACCGGACGTATGGAGGAGATGAATGTCTCCACATACTAGGCAGAGACGATGCGCTCAGGAATCTCTGGCTATCTTATGCGACCGACCTTCCCCGAGACGGTGGGAAGCGCCTCTTCCCACTGGCTTAAGCCAAGGCTGACTGTCACATAAGTAGCGGACAGGTTCAGGATCAACCGCTGCCGTACCAGGTTGCCCGCCTCTACCACCTGGACTCGCGCTCTGCAAGTTACTATCCGCCCGATGCATATGTTATTTTTTGATAGAATATCTCCTAAATATTAATTAGTAAACTTGACAAATATTGGCTCAAGTATTATAATATTTCCATGAAGGATAAGGCCTAGATTTAAGGAGCATAGAGACATGACGAAGGAACATGAATTCGAAAACGAGCAGACAGAAGGGTCCCAAGTGGAGGTCGGCGCGCCGCCTGCCGCCGAAAGCGAGGACGCTCTAACCAGGCTGTCGAACCAGCTTGTGGAGGAAAGGAAGAGAGCTGACGAATACTTAAGAGATATGCAACGTATACAGGCGGACTTCATCAATTATAAGCGTCGAGCGGAGCAGGAAAAGGAAGAGCAGCGTAAGTTTGCTAACGCTATGCTCATCCTAAGAATCCTGCCCGTCCTCGACGATTTAGAGCGCGCCGTTGAGACAGTGTCGGCTCAGCTCGCCGGGCTGCATTGGGTTCAAGGCATCTTCCTGATTGAGCGTAAATTGCGGAAGATTCTAGAAGAAGAGGGATTGACTAAGATTGAGGCCTTGGGTCAAACTTTCGATCCCAGGTTTCACGAGGCCATCATCTATGAGGAGACAGATGAGCATGAGGAGGGAAAGGTTATTGCTGTGCTACAAAACGGCTATATGATGCACAACAGGGTGATACGTCCGGCTGTTGTAAAGGTAGCCGGTACTTCAAATAGACTGAAGGTGGATGATTAAGGATAGGAGGAAAGATATTATGGCCAAGGTATTAGGCATTGATTTAGGGACGACGAACTCGTGTATGGCGGTGATAGAGGTGGGGGAGCCGCTGGTGCTGGAGAATGCGGAGGGGGGGAGGATCACCCCCTC